>JBJFGC010000360.1:0-2328 GCA_051892315.1 Eubacteriales bacterium | reverse complement strand
TCAGTCTTCCTCAATCTTTGCTTCAGCGATAATTTTCTGAGCCACAGAGGAGGGAACTTCTTCGTAGCGGTCAACGACAAAATCGTACTTGCCGCGGCCCTGGGACATCGCGCGGAGCGCAATGGTATAGTCGGTCATTTCCGCCTTCGGAACGTCCGCTTCCACCGTCTGGTAACCGCTCTTGCCTTCGCACGGATTCATGCCAAGCACGCGGCCGCGGCGCTTGTTCAGGTCGCCGATGACGTCGCCCACCAGGGAATCCGGTACCGTGACCTTCAGCGTTCCGATCGGCTCAAGAAGAATCGGCTTTGCCTTCGGAAGACCTTCCTTGTAGGCCAGACGAGCTGCCAGCTTGAACGAAATTTCGTTCGAGTCAACCGGATGGTAGGAACCATCGTACAGGTCTGCTGCAAGATTGACCACCGGATAGCCCGCCAGAACACCCTTGTTCATAGCTTCCAGAAGTCCCTTTTCGACTGCCGGATAGAAGTTCTTCGGAACCGTACCGCCCACAACAGACTGCGTGAAGGTCAGGCCTTCTGCTTCGCCGTGGGAGAATCTCATCTTGACATGACCGTACTGACCGGAACCGCCCGACTGCTTCTTGTGCTTGCCTTCCACATCGGACGTGCCCTTGATGGTCTCGCGGTACGCGATCTTCGGCTTTTCAAGCAGCACCGACGTGCCGAACCGGGACTTCATTCTCGATACTACGACGTCCAGCTGAATGTCGCCCATACCGGAGATGGTCATTTGCTTTGTCTCGGCATTGTTTTCGTAGAGCAGAGTCGGGTCTTCTTCAAGAATCCGCGCAATACCCGTCGAAATTTTATCTTCGTCGCCCTTTGCCGCCGGCATGATTGCCATCGTCATGTACGGATGCGGGAAGTCAATCTTCTTGTATTCCATGTTGGAGGATGCGGTCAGCGTGTCGTTGGTGTTGGTTGCCGTCAGCTTTGCCGTCATACCAATGTCACCGCAGCAGAGGGACGTTACTTCGGTCTGCTTCTTGCCGCGGATGGTGTAAATGTGCGCCATCTTTTCCGCGGAACCGGAGGTGATGTTGTTCAGCGTGAGGTCGTTCGTGAGGGTACCGGACATGACCTTGAAGAAGGACATCTTTCCGACAAACGGGTCTGCGATGGTCTTGAAGACGAAAATCGCGCATTCTCCTTCGGGATCGATGGGAACTTCCTTGAAGCCGTCGCCGTCGATGACCTTTTCGACCTTCTTTGCCGTCGGACGCGGGAAGGATTCGTGAATGGTGTCAAGAAGGAAGTTGATGCCCCACAGGTTCACGGCGCAGCCGCTGAAGACGGGAACGATCGAGCCTTCGATCAGACCGGTATGGAGGGCCTCGATGGCTTCTTCCTGCGTGATTTCGGCCGTCTCGAAGAATTTGTCAAGCAGCTCCTCGCTGGTCTGTGCCAGAGATTCGTTGAGCGTGTCGGTGTACTTTTCCGCAACAGCTTCCTGCTCGGGCGTGAAAGGCGCTTCGGAACGCGCGCCGTTTGCATCAAAGGTGTAGGCAACCCGCTGGATCAGGTTCAGGAACGCCACGTTCTTGCCGCTCTTTACGGGAACGAGAATCGGGCATACTGCCGTACCGAAGGTTTCGTGAAGCTCGTCAAACACACGGGTGAAGTCCGCGTCGGGATCGTCGCATTTGTTGACAAAGAACGCACACGGAATACCGGAGGCCTGTACCTTGTCCCATGCAAGCTCCGCACCGACTTCTACGCCGGCCTTGCCGTCGAGCGTGATGACAGCAGCGTCCGCTACGCGAACCGCCGCGTCCACTTCGCCCTGGAAATCAAAAAAGCCGGGGGTGTCGATGAAGTTGATTTTGGATTCCTTCCACTGAACGGGCGCCGGAGACAGGGTGAGGGAGAAACCGCGCTTGATTTCTTCCGGGTCATAGTCGCATACGGTATTTCCCGCGGTCGTCTTTCCGAGACGGTCGGTCGCCTTCGTGAGATATAATGCAGCCTCCGCGATGGAGGTCTTACCCGAGCCGCTGTGGCCGAGCAGAACAACGTTACGAATGTTCTTTGTGGTAATGTCTGCCATTTGTAACTCCTTTATGTTAGGTTAATAATTATTAAAATTCAAATCGGTTGCTGTATGAGAAAGCCTGCGGCGGGGAGAAGGGCCTGCCGGTCTCTGTCCACTGCCTTGTCCGTCCCAAAGCGTTCGCTCATGTTTTCACCAAAGGTTCGGGGATGTCCGCCGGATGTTTTGGTCAAACAAAACAAAGCCTTACCATACTATTATACAACATATTTTTTTGAAATGCAATAGAGAAAGGCCAATTTCTTACTGCTTTGG
>JBJFGC010000359.1:0-2328 GCA_051892315.1 Eubacteriales bacterium | reverse complement strand
GCCGACAATCATACCGTACTGGTCATCTGCGTCCGCTTTGGCGTTGCCGTTGAGATCCATGTAGGCCCCCTCAATGAGCGGCAGCCACTGGTCATAGGTCCATTCCCCATCGGCGACGATCTGATACAGTTCATCCGGATCGCCGTAAAAGTCACGGTACAGATCGCGGTTGTACAAAAGAGCCTGAGAGCGGTCCAGAATGTTCATAAAGTAGTTTCCGGCGAGAAGGTAAATGCTCTTATAGTCAATGGAAAGGTTCAGCATATAATCTCCCCACCAGCAGGGCTCTCCAAAGTCCACTGTGGACAGGATGGAAGCATCATAAAGCATCCGCTCAATGGAGGCATTGGCCAGACCGCGCTGGTCGTCAATCACAAGGTCGCAGGACGCGTCGCCTGCCATGACGAGCGTCTGGATGGACTCGTACACCTTATCCCAGTTGTTGTTGGTATGTTCGTATTCAAACTTCACGTTAAGGGCTTCGGACACTTCAAGGTTCCGCTCAAACACCGCATCGTTTACACTGTCGCCGTTCAATTCCCCGGAGCCTTCAATAAGGTTATTGGAGCTGATGTTCGTATCGCTGGTCCGGATCCGGAACGTTGCGCCATTGTAATCCAGACCGTCGAGAATATCCGGCGCTGTTGTTTCGGTGGTTTCTCCGTTTTCCTTTTCCGGCGCTGTTCCCTGCTCTCCGGAAGCTTCTTCGGATTCCGTTTTCCCGCACGAGACGAGTCCCGGTACAGTCAGGAGCAGTGCAAGAAAGAAGGCGGTAAACTGTCGTTTTCTCATGGTGATTCTCCTTTTTCAAATGGTTGATTTTTCATTTTTCCAACAAGAGCCCATTTTGCCCTGAAAGAAGCAGCCGTTTTGTTTCCAGTATTGCATGCGCCGTTTCCACCGTTTTCTACTGCGCTTTCGTTATATCGGTAATCAAAACCGTGATAGCAAGATACTTGCTGTAAATCTTAACCTCCTTGTTGATACCGAGATATCTGTTCCCGCCCAGAAGAAAGCAGCCGTTGGCATCGAGCTTTCCTGTGACGTCCAGACTGCATTCCGCATCCACGCGGTAAAGATCGCCGGACGAATTGTTTGCAGCCAGTACAATGGAACCGTCCGGCATCTCATAATAGGCCTTCGCGTCGTTGATGGTCACGCCCTCGCGCAGGGTTCCGAAAAAGCCGCCAGTTTCCTCCAGGTAAAAATTCGTTCCCTTGATCAGATAATTGTTCGCCGACGAATCGCGGATACCCATGACCTTGAAGGAAACGATGTAGGGGTCAAGCTGTACGTTCTTGTCCAGTTCGGAAGTCCTTGTCATAAACAGGCGCAGTCCCACGCTGACGGCGCACACCAGAACCGCGGCAATAATGAACACGTCCAGCGCGCCAAGCCGCTGTTTTTTTTTCTGATTCATAAGCTCCTCCAATGATTGATCGTAAAAATTTGGAAGTTGAAGCAATCTTTTTACTCTGCCATGAAAAAATCTTCGGGAAGGTCGTCCGCGGCGAACACGTCAACGGTGTCGGTGAGAACGGCATGGTAGAGTTCACCGTCCAGATAAAAACGCTCGGACATCACAATCCCAGTTTCAATCGAGACGAGAAATTCCGCCAGAACGCCGGTTTCCGCATCCTCCGAAAGAACGAGCAGCATTTTGCCGTTGGACGAATAATAAGTCACACTTCCCTTCTCCGCCGCCGTGCGCACCTCCGTCAGCGACGTAATGCCGACTTCGTTTTCCAACGTGAAACCGGTACCGTTCAGGGTCGTCTGGTAAGTTTCGGCAATGGTGCATATTGTCTCGCCGTCGCACAACACCGTTTTGCGGTCGGACACAAGACGGAAACGGCTGCCGTTCACGGTGAGTGTATAGCGGAGAAGGTCCACTTCCCCGTCGTACGAGTTGATGACACGGAATTCCCGCGTATATGCCTCCGTTTCCGTGAGCGACGCAAGAATGTCCCGCGGGTCGGCCGCGAAGGTATAGTAATGCTCCTCGGTGACGGTTTCAGCGCCGCCAAAATCCGGAAGGTCATTTCCCACCGGCTCCGCAGTCTGCTCGGAGGGTTCGCCAATGCCAAGAACCGGACGCAGAAACGCGGGAGCATTCACAATGCCGAACTTCATCAGCAAAAGCAGCGCCAGCACAAAAATGAGAATGGTCACGGCGGTCAGGACAAAGCCGGATGTGATTTTTCCTCCGCGGTATTTGGACGGAATGCGTTTCTCCTCCTGTTTCATTGTGCTTCCTTATTCTTGTTCCTTTTCCTGCGTTGTTTCCGGTTTCTCTTCTTCTGTCGCTTCCTTCTTTTCAGACGGTTC
>JBJFGC010000358.1:0-2336 GCA_051892315.1 Eubacteriales bacterium | reverse complement strand
AACATCATGGGAGCGACCAAGCGAATCTGTGAAATGATCATCCAGTATGCCGACAGCATCTCTCCGGATACCACGTTTGCGGCGGTTCGTTTCGGCAACGTTCTCGGTTCCAACGGTTCCGTCATTCCTTTATTCAAAAAGCAGATCGAAGCCCACCACGACCTGACCGTCACCCATCCGGAAATGATCCGGTATTTTATGACCATTTCGGAAGCAAGTCAGCTGGTCCTGACGGCAAGCGCGATGGCTCACGGCGGCGAAATTTTCGTTCTCGATATGGGGGAACCGGTCAAAATCGACGATCTTGCGAAAAATATGATTCGGCTTTCCGGTCTGACGCTCGGAAAGGACATCAACATTCGCTACATCGGTCTGCGCCCCGGAGAAAAGCTCTATGAGGAGCTTCTCATGAGCGAAGAAGGGCTGTGCCAGACGCTGAACCGGAAAATTTTCATCAGCAAAATCATCCCGATCAATTACGAAATCTTCCGTCGGCAGCTGAACGAGCTGAAGGATCTGGTCAACGATCCGTCTTCCTCCCCTGCAGACATCGAGCGGAAGCTCATGGAAATTGTCCCCACCTTCCACCGAACGCCGCAGACCGTACCGAAGGCGGAGTCGGAAAAATCGGAAGAAACGGAAACCCCAAAGACGGCAGACAGCTATGTACATGCTTGACCTCCACTGTCACCTTCTACCCGGACTGGATGACGGCGCGTTTCAGGAGGAGGAAACCCTCCAAATGGCAGCAATGGCGGCTGCCGGATGCACGCGCGGTATCGTCTGTACGCCGCACGCCCCAGCCTCCGCCTACTCCCTGCGTGAGCTGCTTGGTACATTTCAGCGCGTCCGGACGCTGCTTGCGGAAAACCGGATTCCGGTGCAGCTGTATCTGGGACAGGAAATTTTTGTGGACCATGACTACCGGAATCTCCCGGAAAAGTTCGCGCGGAGGGAGCTTCTGACCATCAACCAATCCATTTACCCTCTGGTTGAATTTCATCCCCGGGAAACCGAGGAATCCGTCTGCCGGAAGCTTGCTTTTCTCGCGTCTGGCGGCTGTGTGCCGATTGTGGCGCATCCGGAACGCTATGCTTTTCTTCAGCAGGACGATTCCGCGGCAAACCGTCTGCGTCAGACCGGCGCGCTGCTTCAGGTGAACAAGGACAGCCTGCAGGGAGGCTTCGGTCCCGCGGCCGCCCATGCGGCCAACGTTCTGCTGCGCGGTCGGATGGCGGACTTTGTCGCCAGCGACGCCCACGGGCCGTACGCCCGAACGACTCCCCTGCGCGAAATTCATGAGCGCATCAGCGAAGAATATTCGCTGGAATATGCAGACATGCTGCTGCGTGTTAATCCGATCCGCGTTCTGAAAAATGAAAAAATTTATCCTTATTAAAAATTAAAATCTTCAGCCTTAAATTTGTGAATCTGGTTTCAGACAGGAGTTTCTAAACTCAAATGAAAATTCTGCGCTACAGTATACTCATTCTGTTTCTGCTGACTCTCGGTATTTTTACGGTATTTCATCTCCGCCAGAAAAACGAGGACCGCACCTACCCCGTCATCACCATTGACGGTTACATGCTGGACGTTACCATCCAGGCGACCGAGGAAGAGCTGATGGCCGGCGTGCGTGCCTACGACGAAAAGGACGGCGACATTACCGACAAGGTCATCATCGAATCCATATCGCGCTTCACGGAACCGGGCGTTTCCATCGTCAAATACGCCGTCTGCGACAACGACAACCATGTCTCCGCGGCGTCCCGGAAAATCACCTATACCGACTATACCCGTCCCCGCTTTACCTTGTCCGATTCTCTGGTTTTCGGTGTCTCGCAGAACATCAACATCCGACGTCTGCTTGGCGCAGTCGATTCCATTGACGGCGATATCAGCAACAAGGTCATCATTACGGCCAGTGAATATTCCTCCAATACGCCCGGTGTGTACTACATTTCCGCCAAAGTAACGAACAGCAAAGGGGACATGATTTCGCTTCAGCTTCCGGTATACGTCGAGGAGCAGAGCCTGTCTGCTCCGAAAATCGTACTTGAGGATTATCTGATCTACCGGAAGGTGAATGAAAAATACGATATTTCCAAAAACATTCTCTCCGCCGTTGATAACGATCAGAACGATCTGACGGACCAGGTTCAGGTCGATACCAATTTAGATCTCACAAAACCGGGAATCTATGAAGTTCATTACCGCGTTTCGGATGCCAGCGGCCGAAAAGGGCACTCCATTCTGACCGTAATCGTTGAAGAAGAATAAACGCGCAGAGCACCGACAATACCGCATGAAAAAGGAGAGGTCTCGTCTGCGAGACC
>JBJFGC010000357.1:0-2344 GCA_051892315.1 Eubacteriales bacterium | reverse complement strand
GGAGGCGTTCCGGTTGAATAAAATTGCCGAAGCAATGGCGGGAATCACAACCGCGAAAATCAATTCCAGCATCGGTTCGTCCGTAAGCGGAGCGCTCATGGGAAACAGATGCTCCGCGAGACTCAGCAGGACCGACAGGAGAAGGGTGACGTAAATCGTTTTGATGCCGAATTTTCTCCCGAGAACAAGCAGTCCGAGGAGGAGCAGAAGAAGGTTCATCAGAAAGGTCAATCCGGATGCGGAAATCGGAAGAACACTGGCCAGCACTACCGCGATGCCGGTTACACCGCCAAACGAAAAATGATTCGGAAATCGAAAAACATAAATTCCCACCGCCATAATGAGCGTCGCGGCAGTCAGAATTGCGTACTCTTTTATCGTTTCATATCCTTTGAAATGAGCTTTCATACCATGTGTCCCCTCTCAGCAGGTTTTAGTCAAGCATATCATAAAAAGAACCATCTGTCAAGAGGGAAGGCTGACGAAAAAATTGGGAGCAACTCCGTCCTTTGTAAAATGCTATAAAAACAAAAAATTTTTTCTTATTTGCCCATTTTCTCTTGCAATGAACGCAGTTTTCTTATACAATAAAGAAAAAATTTTTGATCAGACGGAGGAAACTTTATGAGCGGAAAATTAAAGGTCGGCCTTGTCGGAATCGGTCGCGGAACTTCCTATGGGAATATTTTCAGTGTCAATCCGCATACGGAGGTGACCGCACTGTGTGACTTTGACGAGGTGAAGCTCGCACAGCATGGACGCGACTTCGGGCTGGACGACCGTCATTTGTATCGAAGGTACGAGGACTTTTTGGAAGATGACCTTGACATTGTCGTGCTTGGAACCCCCATGCCGTATCACGCTGACCAGGTGGTGGCTGCGATGGAGGCCGGATGTCATGTCCTGTCCGAGGTGACTGCCGCTTCCACGGTCGAGGGATGCGAACGCATTTTCCGTACGGTTCAAGCACGGCCGAAACAGAAATATATGCTGGCTGAAAACTGCTGCTATATGGCCTTTGCTCTTGAATGGAAGCGTATGGCGGAGGAGGGAAAGCTCGGGGATATTTACTATGCCGAAGCCGATTATGTTCACGAAATCCGCAACCTGATTATTGACGCAGAAACCGGTGCGGAAAAATGGCGCGTTCACCGTGCGCCTCTGCATTATTGTTCACACAGCCTCGGGCCGCTTCTTCAACTCATGCCCGATGATTATATCGTCAGCTGTACCGCGTCCGGAAACCGCGCAACCATTCTTCCGCACGAAGGCGCAGGCTTCATTGATATGCAGGTCGGTCTGTTCCGCACGAAAAAGGGAGCGACGCTGAAGGTTCTGCGCTCGTCCGTTGCTACCCGGAAAACTTGGTTGTGCGGCTATTCGGTGTACGGAACCAAGGGCTGTCTGGAATCCGGACGAACCGGTTACGACAATGTGGGGCTGAAGTATATCGAGGGAGAGGACAGCGCATGCGTTCCGCTGGAGGTTTCCTCATCGGACAAAAACGCTCCGCCGGAAGCCAGACTCGGCGGACACGGTACCAGCGAATACTACCTCGTCCGCGACTTTCTTGATTCCATCCTCTGCGATACCAAACCCGCGATTGACGTCGTTCGGGCGATGGACATGTCCGTTCCCGGCCTGATTGCCCATGAGGCGGCAATGGAAGGCGGTGTATGGAAGGACATTCCGCTGTTCTGGCGTTAAGCAGGAAAACGTGATTTTCAACAGAAAATAAAGGAGAAAAAGAATGCAGAAATTGTTAACTGGCGCCGCGTATCACGGCAACCGTATGCTTCATCATGCACAGGCCGATCTGCGGGATATGGCGGATAACCATATGAATCTTGTTGTCCATATGTTCTCGCATAACGACTGGGATCGTCACTGCCGTGTTATGCGCGACATGGTGGAGATTTCCGAAGAAGCCGGACTGGAGGTCTGGCTGGACAACTGGGGACTCGGCGGGCCTCCCGGGGACAAATCCCATTTTCTGGCCCTTCATCCCGAGGCGCACCAATATTATTCCAATGGAGAAATGGCGCCTGTCCATGCCTGTCTGAACGCTCCATCCTTTCGGCAGTTTGTGCGGGAATGGATTGACGCGGTAGCGTACATTGGAGGAAAGACGATTTTCTGGGACGAACCGCATCTTCCGACGAAGGAAGGCGGCGTCTACTCATGCACCTGTCCGACCTGCCGGAAGAAATTTGAGGAAACCTACGGCCGTCCGATGCCGGCAACGCTCGATGCGGATGCGGAAGAATTCCGGACCGCAACGATCGTGGATTACTTTGAGGAAATCTGTTCTTTTTATCCAGAACCGTACCATTAATATCCACAA
>JBJFGC010000356.1:0-2346 GCA_051892315.1 Eubacteriales bacterium | reverse complement strand
CGGGTACCAACAACGGTGGTGGTCATGTTATGGTTGCAGTCAGGCAGGGTACCGCGCAGATACAGGGCAAGCGGACGGTCAGGAAGGTAACGGAGCGCGTCGGGATAGGCGACAGAATCGGGAGTGAGGATGTCAACGTCCATGCTGCTGCATTGGTTCAGCATCTGCTCGGCCTCAGAAAAGGGATGGCTTTTGAGAAGAGTTTTGGCCTGCTCCAGCTCCTTTTCGGTCAGATGGTCGTTCGGATGGAGATTTTTCAGCTTTTCTTCGAAAATTTTGTCCGGCGAACCGACGATATCCAGAAGCTTGACCGCAAGATGGCTGGCGGGGCCGAACACCAGAGAAAGCCAAAGATAATACATCCGTTTGTCTTCTGCCATGAGTGTAACCTCCCGAAGAATGAAAAATCAGGAATGTTTGCGATAGGCTTCCCACAGGAAGCAGACGGCTGCGCTCGCGGCGTTCAGGCTTTCCGTATTTCCTGCCATCGGAATGCGGACGCACGCGCTGCACGCGTCGATGACCTCAGCCGACAAACCGTGTCCTTCGTTGCCGATAACCGGACAGTCCTCCGGAAAAAGATCAAAATCGCCGAGGGTCAGCGTGTGTTCGCCAAGTGCCGCGGCAAGAACACGTCGTCCGGCCGCCTGCATGGAACGAATCACCGGAACGCTCTGGTCCGTAAGATAGAGCGGCATCCGAAACAGCGTTCCCATCGCCGCCCGGACGGTCTTGCGGTTATAAATATCGGCGCAGTCCGCGAGAATGACACCGGTAATCCCCATGGCCTCTGCGGAACGGAGGATGGTGCCGAGGTTGCCCGGGTCGCGGATTCCGTCAAGAAGAAGAAGACGACGGCGCTTCTGCCAATCGTCGAATTTGCTTATATCGTCCCGCATCCGATGAAGCTCGACCATATAAGCAAGTGCGGCGATGATACCGTCAGGGGATTGTTCGGAAGATATTTTATCAAACGCAGGGTCCGCAAGAACGTAAATCGGGATACCGGCCTTCCGGTATTGCTCCGCGGTTGTCTGTGCGGCGTCCGTCCGGACGGCAGATTCAGCGATCAGGAGACTGTCCGGTCGGGCATAACGTACCGCGTCTCCAGCCATCTTCACGCCGTCTGCCAAAAACATTCCTTCCCGGTCGCGGTACTTTTTGTCGGAGAGGCGGGCAAAGCGGACCACCTTTGCGTTGGCGCGCGACGTGATATACTCCGCGCCGAAGGAATGCAAAAAATCATTCAGAACCATAGTTGTGTGTTTTTCCGTAAAATAAGAAAAATAAGAAAGAAAGGGTGTCACTTTAGCGCAACACCCCGTTTATGTTCAATTAGAGAGCTGCCTTTGCGGTTTCGACAAGGGCTGCGAACGCCTCCTTGTCGGATACGGCGATTTCAGCGAGCATCTTACGATTGAGGTCAACACCGGCGAGCTTAAGACCATGCATCAGAGTCGAATAATTGATCCCGTTGGCCTTTGCCTGTGCGGAAATACGTGTAATCCACAGCGCGCGGAAATCTCTCTTTCTCTGCTTGCGGCCGATGTACGCGTAATTGCCGGACTTCATGACGGCCTGTTTCGCCATCTTAAAGTGCTTACTCTTGGAACCCCAGTAACCCTTGGCAGCCTTTAATACCTTATTTCTTCTCTTGCGCGTCATCATCGCGCCCTTAACTCTTGCCATTTTCTTCTATCCTTTCTTAACCTGTATCATCTCTAGTAGTTGTTCTTGAAAGCCGAAATCGGCCGCTCAGTCCTTGTTGATCAGTCTCTTGACGTTGGCTGTCATTGCCGGGCTGAGAATCTGGCTGCTTCTGAGGTGTCTCTTTCTCTTCTGGGTCTTCTGACCGAGGTTATGGCGATGGTCGGAATGGAATACCTTTACTTTTCCGGTACCGGTAACGGCAAATCTCTTGGCGGACGCCTTATGTGTCTTGATTTTTCCCATTTTTGCATGTGTCCTTTCAATATGGTGGATTCTGGCGAATTTTCATTGCAGCGAGTCGTTCCGCGGCCTATGCCGCAGCCGCTCGGGTGATTGACCGCGCGTTTTACTTAGCCGAATTTTTGACCGGCGCGATGAACATGGTCAGCTGCTTTCCGTCCAGAACAGGCTTTTTATCGACGGTGCCGAACTCGGCGACCGCCTCCTGAAACCGTTCCAGCATTTCCCTTCCGATTTCCTGATGCGCGATTTCGCGGCCCTTGAACCGGAGGCTTACCCGCACTTTATTTCCTTCCTGAAGGAATTTGATCGCGCGGTTGGCTTTGGTTTCAAAGTCATGCGTGTCAATGCGGCAGGAGAGCTGAACTTCCTTGACTTCTACGACCTGCTGTTTTT
>JBJFGC010000355.1:0-2365 GCA_051892315.1 Eubacteriales bacterium | reverse complement strand
ATTGCTGGGCTGTCCGGCACAAGTTGTTCCGCGATGGAGGATCTTCAGGCGGCCAACTCGACCTCGATCACCATCCTTATGCTTTGCTATGTGATTGCGTGCTTTACCTCTGCCGCTGGCAATCCCGTTGTCAATACCGTGACCTCCATTCTTCCGATGCTTTCCATTTTCTGTGCTCCGGTTCAATATATGACCGGAAACATTGGCTTTGGCGTTCTCGCAGTATCGTGGATTTTGCAGGCTGCAGTAGTTGTCGCGCTGGCTTTGCTGTGTGCTAAAATTTACGCTGACCTTATTATATACAGCGGAAAGCCTCTCGGTCTGCGTGCCTTGTTCCGCATGGCGAGGGCAAAGAAGACAGCAGAGGAGGGAAATCATCCATGAAATGTGAATTCCGCGGTTTCCGCACCATTTTTACCTTTACGTTGAAAATGCTCATTTCTTCCAAAGGATGGCGTTTTATAACAGTTCTTCTTGCCGCGCTGTTCCTCCTTCTCCCGCTGATTCTTCTTCCGATGGCGGGGCAAAGCAGTGAGACGGAGCCTGAAATCTACCGAGGAAAGATTCAGACGCTGTATGTCGCCGATGAAACGGAACCCTTGGTTGACTTGTCCTTCCTGAATGCTTTTGATCCAAACCTGCAAATAAAGTACGCTTCGTCTTATGAGGACGCTTTGCTCCAGGTGAAAAATTCGGACGCGGCGGTGCTCCTTTGTCTAGCATATAATGGTATAGGGTATACGGCGGATCTTCTTGTTCCGGATTCCGGATCGGACGCTCTGGAAACCGATGCCGCATTGTTATCGGCTTTTCTGGAGGAAAACTTCAACCGCATCCTGATGCAGAAATCCAAATTGCAAGAGGAACAGCTCTCGGTCCTGCTGACTCCGGTGACGGTTTGCCAGACGACGGCAGATACCGCTGTGGAAGAAGAAGCCGCAGAGGAAGAAGATGCCAACGTGGGGAACTCTATGATTTCCGAGCTTGTCCGCTATCTTCTGCCGTATCTGACCGTCATGATTCTGTATTTTCTCGTGTTGTTTTACGGTCAGAGTGTGGCACAGTCTGTTCTTATTGAAAAAACGTCCAAGCTGATGGACACGTTTCTGGTTGCCGTAAAACCGTCCGCGATGATTTTCGGAAAAGTATTCGCCTGCGTTACGGGAGCGATTTTCCAGCTGCTGATCTGGGTGTTCGCTTTGGTTGTGGGATTCTGCGGCGGATTTGTCCTCCTGCGTTCCTTCCATCCGGAAATGGCGGACATTCTGGAAGCGGTGATTGACCAAACAGAAATACTGCGCAGCCTGTTCTCCCCGTCCGGTATTGTGCTTGCGGTGCTGCTGATGTTCAGCGGATTTCTCCTGTATTGTTCGCTTGCGGCTATTGGAGGGTCTCTGGCAGGGAAGCAGGAGGACCTGCAGTCGACCAATATTCTGTTTACAATGGTGCTTGTGATCAGTTTTCTGGTGGTTTTATTTGGAGGGGACATGTTCACGACTGGTGAAATCTCGTCGGCCGCATGGCAGAACTGGATACCGTTCACGGCGGTGCTGGTCACGCCTTCCCGTGTACTGATGGGAGAGATTTCGATGCTGGAAGGCGTGGGAGCCCTTGGGGTGGTTCTCGTGTTTTCCGCGTTTCTTCTTTTTTTCGCGGGAAAGCTGTACAAGATGATGGCGCTTTACAAAGGGAATGTGCCAAAACCAGCGCAGATTGTCTCCATGCTGAAAAACAAATAATCGATGTTTTTTCTCAAAAGTTTCTTGTCAACTTCCTTGCTGAAAAACATTCAAAAAATGAAAGAACGTGAGTTCGATGAGATTCGCGGGGAAACTTTTGTGAACAAAAGCTTTCCCCCCGCACCCCCTTCCAAAAACTTCAAAATTAAAGAGGGAATTTATGGATCAACCAAATGTAATCTTGATTATTGCCGACCAGTGGCGTGGGGACTGTCTCGGGGCAGCCGGACATCCCGATGTGAAAACCCCCTATCTGGATACGCTGTGTTCAGAGGGAATTCGCTTTCCAAACGCCGTTTCTGCCACCCCCACCTGCATCCCTGCACGTGCCGCGCTGTATACCGGAATGGCACAGGAAAATCACCGTCGGGTCGGATACTGTGACGGGGTACGATGGGATTATCCGAATACCCTCGCCGGTACGTTTGCAAAAAACGGGTATCAGTGTCACTGCTCCGGCAAGCTGCACGTTCATCCTCTGCGGAACAGTATGGGATATCACTCGGTCGACCTGCACGATGGTTATCTGCACTATTACCGCCAGCCGGAAACACCCTTCTATGAAAACCAACAGGTTGCTGACGATTATCATTACTGGCTGAAAGGGGAACTTGGAATCGGGGCTG
>JBJFGC010000354.1:0-2370 GCA_051892315.1 Eubacteriales bacterium | reverse complement strand
GATTTTGTCCATTGGAAGCACGTGGACATCGGGGTACCGCATCTGCGGTACAGTCCGGCGGTGGTGCAGTTCCGCGGGAAGTGGTACCTGAACGGGCACAGCCTGTCGGAGCTGTACGCTGCGGACGACCCGCTGGGGCCGTTCACGCTCTGCGGCCACATGACGGACGTACACGGGAACCGGATGAACCCTGCCGACGGCTGTTTTCTGGCGGATGGGGACCGGCTGTACTTTTACTGGCACGCCGGAAAGCCGGCGGGGGAAGCGGATGTGGAAAGCTTCACGGCCACGGCGGGGGCGGAGATGGATCCGGACCGGCCGTGGCAGATGAAAACGGAGCCGGTGCTCATCAACTGCTTCGACCCGGAGAGGGAATGGCAGCGGATGGGCGAGCACCATCAGAACGCGCGGATGGGATGGATCGAGGGGCAATGGATGAAGAAGATCGGTTCGCGCTGCTATCTGCTGTATTCCGGCTGCGGGACGGAGTACGGGGCCTACACCAACGGCATTCTGTACTCGGACGAGGGGCCGCTTTCCGGGTTCCGGCCGCAGAAACGGTTCGACCCGTTCACGGAAAAGCGGACGGGTCTTGTAAGGGGTGCGGGGCACGGATGTCTGGTGGACGGTCCGGGCGGCACGCTATGGACCTTTTACACGAACATTTTCTGCTGCAACCACCAATACGAGCGGCGCATCAGCATGGACCCCGTGGGTATGGACGAGAACGGGGAGCTGTACTGTCCCGCAGCGACGGAGGTTCCGCAGTATGCGCCGGGGGTTCGGGCGCGGCCGGAGGAAGGGAACGGTACGGGCTGGCTTCCGCTGACCTTTTTCCAGCGTCCGACAGCGACGAGCGCGGCGCCGGGGCGGGACCCGCTGTATGCGTCCGACGACAGTGTTCTGACGTGGTGGCAGCCGGCGGAGGGGGACGCGGCTCCTGCAATCACGTTCCGTTTGGGGGATGCGACCCGGTATCACGTTCGTGCCGTCCGCGTCATCTGGCGGGACATTGGCATGGAGGTTCTGGACGGAGTTTTCCCGGGGCCGTTCCGGTACAGGGTGGAATACGCGCCGGACCCGTCGCTCGAGGTATGGCTGCCGCTGATGGACGCTTCGGAAAACCGGGAGGATCTCTGCGTTGACTACCGGGAAACGCCGGACAGCATGGCCTACGGCATTCGTCTGCGCATTCTGGGTTCTCCGGCCGGGATTACTCCGGGGCTGGTCAGTCTTACCGCCTTTGGGGAGTATGTACGGGAGAAGTGAGCGGGCGTTTTGTCTGTAGTTTGCTTCGCTCAAAGGCCGTATCGTTCGCGGAGGAGGGGGACGAGGCGGTCGGCGATGAGCTTATGGCCGTCGGTGAGGGGATGGAGGGGTTCAAGCGGAACCCACAGGGTGGCGTCGACGAAGAAGACGTCGTCGTTATGGGTGGCATTGAAGTCATCCACCAGCTGTCTGAGGGCGTCCGGATAAGCGCCGCAGAAGGCGGTCAGGACGATGATTTTGGTATCCGGATGGGTATTCCGGACAAGTTCAAGGAGGGCGCGGTACTCTTTAATGTAGGTTTCCGCGCTGGCGCTGCGGTCGTTTGCGCCGTGGTTAATGAGGACAAAGTCGGGGTGGCCGTAGGTCACGGGCGCGCCGTCCCAGCAATAGGGGTAGGCATCGGCGGCCTTCGGGACTGCGCCGCAGCCGCCGTGGGTTACGCCGACCGCGCCGTAGCCCATATGAAGGGAGCGCAGGCCGAGGGCCTGGGCGGTGAGCCAGCCGTAGGTTCGGCAGACGTCGTCTTCGAACACGCGGTTATCCTGGTCATCCGGATAGTACCGGCGGTCGTAGGTCAGGACGCCCTCGGTGATGGAGTCGCCGACCAGTTCGATGGTTTTGCGGTTATCCTCCCAGAGTCTGGCCTCGCCGTCGGCCTCGTAGCCGAGGAAGGAGATTTTTCCCTGGAGCGGTGCGTACCAGCGGTTTTGGATTTCCTTGCCGCCTTTATAGATGATCTCGATGTAATGCTCGCCGGCGTCCTTCGTCTCCACGGTCAGCCAGCGGTCGACGGAGGTCTCCACCCGTGCGCCACCGTCTACGCGGATCCACAGGTGCGGAAAAGGCAGCACGCATCCATCAATATTAAACGAAAGCACGATCTGGTTCCCGCGGAACGCAATTTCAATCCGCGATCCCGCTGCGGTGGCGGTCATGGCCTCCCCGTCCGGAGCAAATCGTCCGGTCAGTCGAACCGATGCGGATTCATGAGTATAAAACATATCAACACTTCCTTTTATGCTGAATTTGGTTGATTTGATTCTATCACAATTTTGGGAGAATTGCAATGGGATTTGTTTTTTTGTCTGGGGATATTCTTTG
>JBJFGC010000353.1:0-9346 GCA_051892315.1 Eubacteriales bacterium | reverse complement strand
GGACAAAAAAATTTGTAAAGCCTGTTTGGAAGAACTGAAGAAGTCCGAAATCTAAGCTTTGCTGCGCAGCAGCTCTTCGATCCATTCTATTCGAGCCTTGTCTTTCCTATGCCTTGCGGATTCCATCGGCAAGGCATTTTTTTGTTGGATGAAGTGGAAAATAGTTCATGGGAAAATTATGATGATATTACTTTTTCTGTAAAAAATGTGTTCTGCAGGAGCTCCGGAAAGCGTTGCTTTTAGGTTCATATTGTACAACTCCTTTGTGAAAAAACAAAGCGGAGAAATTTTGCGGGACAGAGACTTTCCTACACAAACCGGAAACAAGAACCGTAATTTGGAAAGGATCGTTCTCGATGAGAATGGAAAAGCATTGTGCAATCTTAACAAATTTTTTGTGAATTTTTTTAATTTTCCCAAATCCGATCGTTTGTTTACGAACGTTCCGAAGACAAAAGAAAACGACACCTGATGGTGAAGTCGGGTGTCGTTTTTCTGATGCATGTGAAAATAATCCCCAAAATATGGAATTTTATCTCTTTTTGGAAGAGATTTCCTCGAGGATGCGTGCTTTGAAATCTTCGACGGAAACAGTGCCTTCATCGGTGCCGGCGCGGGTACGAACGGCGACGGCGTTGTCGTTCATTTCGCGTTCGCCGACAATGAGCATATACGGCGTCTTCTGAAGCTGCGCTTCACGGATCTTATAGCCGATCTTCTCGTTACGGACGTCCGCGTGAACACGGATGCCGGCAGCGTCGAGGTCTGCGGCAACCTTTTCCGCATAATCGTTGAATGCGTTGGAAATGGGAAGGACCTCCACCTGAACGGGAGAAAGCCATACCGGGAACGCGCCTGCGAAATGCTCGGTGATGACGCCGATGAAACGTTCGATGGAGCCAAGCACCACGCGGTGAATCATGACCGGACGGTGCTTTTCGTTGTCCGCACCGGTGTATTCCAGTTCAAAACGTTCGGGAAGCTGCATGTCAAGCTGGATGGTACCGCACTGCCACGTCCGTCCGAGGCAGTCGGAGAGGTGGAAGTCGAGCTTCGGACCGTAGAATGCGCCGTCGCCTTCGTTGATGACGTAGGTCTTGCCCATTTCTTCCACAGCCTGCTTGAGGGTTTCGGTAGCGAAATCCCAGTCCTTGATGTCGCCCATGTGGTCTTCCGGCATGGTGGACACTTCGATCTGATACGTCAGGCCAAAGACGGAATAAACCTCGTCAAACAGCCGGACGACGTTTTTGATTTCGTCCTTCATCTGGTCCCACGTCATGAAGATATGCGCGTCGTCCTGCGTGAAGCAGCGGACGCGGAACAGACCGTGCAGCGCGCCGGACAGTTCATGGCGATGAACCAGACCAAGTTCGCCGACGCGGAGCGGGAGGTCGCGGTAGGAGTGCATTTCGGACTTATAGACGAGCATACCGCCGGGGCAGTTCATCGGCTTGATGGCGAAGTCGGTGTCGTCGATGACGGTGGTGTACATGTTGTCCTTATAGTGATCCCAGTGACCGGAACGTTCCCAAAGGGAGCGGTTGAGAATCATCGGGGTGCTGATTTCGACATAACCGTACTTTTTATGAACCTGACGCCAGTAATCAATGAGCGTATTGCGGAGAACCATGCCTTTGGGGAGGAAGAAGGGGAAGCCGGGACCCTCGTCCATGATGGTAAACAGGCCGAGCTCCTTGCCGAGCTTGCGGTGGTCGCGCTTTTTGGCTTCTTCGATGCGGTCGAGGTAGGTTTTGAGCTCGTCCTTGGAGGGGAAGGCAGTGCCGTAGATACGCTGGAGGACTTTATTTTTGGAGTCGCCTCTCCAGTACGCACTGTTGCAGCTGGTGAGCTTGAAGGCCTTGATTGCGCCGGTGGAGAACAGGTGCGGACCTGCACAGAGGTCGGTGAAGTCGCCCATCTTATAGAAGGAGATTTCGGCGTCTTCCGGGAGGTCGTTGATCAGCTCGACCTTGTAGGGTTCGTCCTTCATGAATTCGAGCGCTTCGGCGCGGGGGAGCGTATAGCGTTCGAGCTTGGCATTCTCCTTGACGACCTTCTTCATCTCGGCTTCAATCTTGTCGAGAACCTCGGGCGTGAAGGTGACGTCGGAGTCAAAGTCATAATAGAACCCGTCGGCGATGGCGGGACCGATGGTGAGCTTGACGTCGGGGTAGAGACGCTTGACGGCAGCTGCGAGGACATGGGAAGCGGTATGACGGAAGACATGCGCGCCGTCCTCGTCGGCGAAGGTGAGAAGCTGAATGTCACAGTCGGCGTCGATGAGCGTTGTGAGGTCGGCGGTTTTTCCGTTGACCTTGCAGGCGATAACCTCGCGGGAGATGAGTTCGGCGGCTTTAGCGGCATCGTACACGGTAACGGGCGCGTCAAACTCAACGGTTTTCTCGGCGAATTTTACATAAAACATGAGTGCATACCTCCGGTATGAGATAGGGAAAAATGGCTTCCAGCCGCAGCTTTCGGAAAAAGAAAAAGCCGCGGTCCGGAACAAACTGTTCGGGGTGCGGAGGACATCCGCACGGTTCCACCCGAGCTTTCACTCAATTTATTAGATTCAGTAGCCGTTTTCTTCGGCAGGGTGGTACCATGCGCATTTCCGTCAAAACTTCGCAGCAACCGTTTCTCTCTGGGCACGGAGGGGCTGCGCTGGCTTGTCCCATGCTTCTAATTATAGCAGGCAGTCGGAGGTTTGTCAAGGGTTTTCAGGCGAAAAATATCCTATGAAGTTCCATCGTGAGCGTGAAAACGCCAAATCTCCTGCCCAAAGCATTCTTCCTGTTTTTATGGAAAATGGATAAGAACAGGGGAAGGAGGGGAATGGCCCCTCCTCCGTAAAGCTTTTTTCGGTTTCCTCTATTTATCCCAAACCAGGGTGTCGTTCTCCTCACGAATCGGGATAAAGACCGGCATCTCCCGCCGGTCGCCCTGTGCATTGTTCGGCGAATGAATGCTCAGGTACAGCTGACCGTCCGCGCCGGTGAAAATCATGCCGTGACCGCCGTCGTACTGACCGGTCATGCTCTTCGAGTAGAGAACCTTGTCTTCCTGAATCCACGGACCTGTCACTTGGCCGGACTCGCTTCGTGCAATGCCTACGCAGTAGCCGTACTTGTCCCAGTTCGACCAGATCATCAGCAGACTGCCCGCTTTTGTCGTATACATCCAGCAGCCGTCCGTGACACCGTTTGTCGCCCACGACGCGTCGTCCGCGCGGAACAGCTCAACCGGCTCGGTGATAAAGTGCGTCAGATCGTCGGACAGCTTTGCGCAGGCCATGCGTCCCACACCGTCGTCCGTGCTGGTCCACTCGTGAACAAAAATCATCCACGGCGCGCCGTCCGGATCAACGTAGAATGTACCGTCAATGGCGTCCCAGTCGTGGGGCGTGATCTGCCCGTCCGTGATTTCCACGAATGGCCCCATGGGGTCATCTGCTTTCAGAATGGTGCAGCCGCGGTGGCCGGTCACGGACGAATGATAGGTTGTGAACATGTAGTAGGCTCCGTTGTACTTGTGAACTTCCGGCGCCCACTGGTTGCCGTCGCATTCCGCAGGCTTTGTCACTACCTCGTTCGGCCCGCTCCATTTTCCGTCCAGGGAACCGGACGTGTTCTTGTAGCAGACCCAGCCGGTGCCGTACGCGTAGTACACCCCATCCTCGTACAGAACGCAGGGGTCGCGGAGGCATTCGATGCCGGATTCTATCAGAAGCGGCATGACCTTTTCGGTCACGTCAAGCCCCGCGGGAATCTTCGCTTCGTCCCCGCCGGCATTGACGTAGTTGTCAATAAAATCTTCAATCGCACACATACGTGCATACCCTCCTTTGTAGGCAATGATAATGCTTGTTTTTTCTTCGGTTACAAGGGTCCGGATGGCATATTCGTTTTCCGCGAGGGTGTCCAGAAGCTCCAGGGATTCCGGACGCCGCCTGGAATTGACGATGATTTCATATTCCGTGGCATCGAGGTAGTCGTCGTACGGGCGGATGGTGACGCCCAGCGCGTCCGAGAGGGCGGAACGGATGGTCAGAATGTCGTCCCGTTCCTCCTTTTCCACGTCCACGTTATAGACGAGCGTAAACTGGCATTCTTCTCCGCGCCGTGCAAACACGATGTCGGAATCAACCGTGGTTTCCGCAGCCGTTTCCGCGGGTTCGGACACAGGCGAATTTTCCGATACAGGGGCTTTGCAGGCGGTCAGGATAAGAAGAAGCGCAAGCAGAAGGGAAAAACGTTTTTTCATTGGATTTCTTCCTCACGCAGCCGGCGGATGACCGTCATCATCGCGCGCGCGACCGTCAGCCGGCGGATTTTGGACCGGTCGTTTTTTCCGTTGAAGTGGACGGTCAGCGTTTCCGTTCCGCGCGCGTCCGCGACGCCGAAACAGACGGTGCCGACCGGCTTTTCGGGCGTTCCGCCGCCGGGACCCGCGATTCCGGTCACAGATACGGCAAGGTCCGCGCCGGTCACGCGGCGCGCTCCTTCTGCCATGCAGGCAGCACACGGTTCGGAAACGGCGCCGAAGGTGTTCAGCACCTCTGCGGGAACACCGAGGACGTTTTCCTTGACGGAGTTGGCGTAGGAGACAATGCCGCCAAGCAGGACGTCCGACGCGCCGGCGATATCCCCCACGCGGGAAGCGATCATACCGGCGGTGCAGCTTTCGGCGGTGGCAAAGGTCATGCCGCGTTTCCGCAGCTCGGCAATCAGGGTGAGAACCACGGCATTTTTCGCGTCGTCGGGGGTGTCGGTTTCGGTGTAGATGTACGGCGCGACGTCGGTTTGATAAATTTCGTCTGCCGTCCGACGGCAGAGAGCCTTCGCCTCGTCGAGGGTGTCGGCAAACGCGGTTACGCGGATGCGGACCTCATGCTCGCATGCATACGGGGCGATGGTCGGATTGACGGCCGCTTCCATCATGGGACGGAGGATGGCTTCCGCACCGGACTCGCCGATGCCGTAGAGATGCAGGTTCCGGCTGTAGATGGTGTGGGGGGAGAGCTTCTGCAGGTACGGTTCGACGCATTCGACAAACATCGGCTCGCATTCGGACGGCGGGCCGGGGAGGAGAATGGCGTACTTGGTTTTTCCGTCGATTTCCCCCTCAAGTGCGATCCCGGGCGCAGTTCCCCACTTATTGTAAAACACAGCCGCGCCGTCGGGGACTTCGGCCTGTTGGAGATTATTGTCGGTCATCGGGCGGCCGATTTTCCGGAAAAATTCCTCGAGGTCGCGCCGGACGTCGGAATCGGTATGCATTTTTCGACCGAACGCTTCGGCCGCAGCAGTTTTTGTGATGTCGTCGCAGGTCGGACCGAGACCGCCGGTGATGATCAACACATCGGAACGGCGTATTCCCTCGTCGATGGCGGCGCGGAGGCGGTCGGGGTTGTCACCGACGACGGACTGATGATAGGAAGCGAACCCGAGGGAAGCGAGTTCGCGGGCGATAAATGCGGCGTCGGTATTGACGATGTCCCCGAGAAGGATTTCCGTCCCGACGCAGAGAATTTCACAGATCATAGAGCACCTTCGTTATCAATTGATTCCGTTTTCCAGTTCATCAACAAATTTTTTTGCGTATTCATTTGTTTCAGTTTGATGAAATAAAGGGACTCTGTTGAAGTCCCTTTAGGATTGTATCAAACAACTTACCAGACGACCTTGTCGCCGCCCTTTTCGACGGACTCGAACGCGGTCATGATGATCTTCAGGACGCAGCGCATCTGATCGTGCGTTACCATCTGTTCTTCCAGACCGTCGATCGCGCGGACGAAATTGCGGTAGTAGTCGTGTACATCGGATACCGGCTTCGGAATGTCGTATTCGTCCACGGTGATGCTGTCACGCGGAGCCATGGTCTTGGTCAGACCGCTTCCGTTGACGACCGGGAGAACGTCGGATTCGTGCCATGCCTTGCACTTCACAACGTGAGCGGGAATCGTCCAGTGCGGGATGATCGCGGAACCCTTCTGTGCGCGCATATAGAAACGGGGCATTTCAACGAAGTTGTACGTACCGACTTCGCAGTAAGCCTTCTTGCCGCTCTGATATTCGATCCAGAGCTGGAAGCCGTCGTCCACTTCTTTGTTGGTGATGTGGTCGAACGTGCAGCGGACAGACTTGACGTCATAACCGAGGATCATGCACGCCTGGTCGATGATGTGGATGCCCCAGTCGTAGAGCATACCGCCGCCGTACTTCTTGATTCCGCGCCAGTCGGAGGGGATACCGCGGCTGCCGTGGATTCTGGATTCGATGTTGATGACTTCGCCGATCTCACCGCTGTCCGCGATCTGCTTCATGGCGAGAGCGTCCACGTCGAAGCGGCGGTTCTGGTGAACGGAGAAGATTCTGCCGGCCTTTTTGGAGGCGGCGATCATGCGTTCCAGACTTTCGAGCGAGAGGGTAACGGGTTTTTCCGAAATGACGTTCTTGCCGGCTTCAAGCGCGGCGATGGCGATTTCTTCGTGGACGTCGTTCGGCGTTGCGATGGTGACCATATCAATGGTCGGGTCGGCGAGCAGCTCCTCGCGGGTGTTATACACCTTGATTCCGCGGGATGCAGCCAATGCACGCTTGGATTCGTCGATGTCATAAATTCCGGCGAGGTTGCAGACGTCGCTTTCCAGCAGGTGCTTGCAGTGGAACCCTGCTCCCATTCCGCCATAACCGATAACAGCGGCATTCTTTTTCATAGTTGTGTCTCCATTTCTCCGCACCATCCGATGCGGTTTGTGATCCATATGATAACGTCCGTAGCAACAAACGGACGGTTCGTTCGTTTCCCGGAAAGGAAGAACCTTTTCTACCCTTATTATAGCGAAATTTCAGGAGATGTCAAGGGTTATTTCGTATTTTGCGGAGAGGGGATTTAAAAATTACCGCTGCTGTCGGTTGACCAGATGAATTCTCCGGATGGACAGAAATGCTTTCCGACGTGTTCTTTTTGGGGGAAAAGGTTTTCTTTTCGTGAAAAAAACTTACCAGCTCATGATTTTGCCCCAATCGTGGGACTTGATGCGTTCGTATTCGTCGAGGGTGATGGGGAAGATGGAGCCGTGCTTGAAGCCGTAAGGGAAGGAGAAGCTCTCGTCGGAGCGCACGAACTTTCCGGACGCGATGTCGTTGGAGAGGAAGGGGACGTACCCCTGTCCTTCTGCGGACGCACCGTAGAAATCAAGGAACAGGCACCAGCGGCCGTCGTCGAGCTTTGCGGCGGTCGGGGCTTCGTAAAGACCCTCACGGCAGACAGTCATACTTTCGTCGAAAGCGGGAATACGGCGGTAGGGACCTGTGACGCGGTCGGCCTCAAGCTGGATGATACGGTGCGGATTTCCCTCGCTTTTAAGGAAGAGGAAGTATTTTCCGTTGTCCTCATAGATGGCCGAGTCGATGACGCCGCTGTCCTCCTTCCGGTAGAGAAGCGCGGGCTTGGTGAAGTGTTCAAAGTCGCGGGTACGGCTGTAGTAGATGGCCATATTGCCGTAGTTATTGCTGCGGTGCGCGGAAGACCAGTGAAGCACATAATCGTCGTTCTCCCGGTCGTAGATGATATCGGGCGCCCAAAGACAGCCGAAGTCGTCGTCGCCGAGCTGTACGAGCCGCTGTTCGGACCAGTTCACGAGGTCGTCGGACTCCCACACGGCGAGACACTTACTGCCATGTTCGCGGATCTCCTGCCAGGATCGCCGGTACTTCCCGCGCAGCCCGTACGCAAGGCTGAGATCCGTGGCGAAAATGTAAAACTTCCCGCTCTGCCGGCACCGTGTGATGGTAAAGTCACGGACTCCGTGGTCACCGTAAAACGCCCACAGCAGCGGCCGTCCGTCATTGATAGGTTCCCAATGGAATCCGTCGCGGCTGACGGAAAACCGAACCTGTTCGCCGTCCGGTGTCGCCATCTCCCGAAAATGAACAAATAAATAGGCCGAATTCATATAAACCTCCATGGATGGAATTGAGTACATACAGTATACATGATTTTTTGCTGGATTGCAAGGGGTTTGTGGAAGGACCACAGGAATGGGTGTCCCGCGTCATTCAAAAATTAGACACAACAGAGTGACAATAGACAATATGTACAAAAAAAAGGATAAAATTTATACCTATATAAGAGAGGAAAACGCGAGTTGTTCACAAAATATAATATATTTTTCGTTTGTTTTTATGGTATAATATCACAGATCATTAACACTTGTGTCTTTTTCGACATGGTGAATACTGAACGGGAGGATGGCACTGAAACGAGTGCCGGTTTCGGTTTTGGAAAAAGTATTTGAATACTTAAAAAGAAGCCTGACAATCGCGTGGAAGAGCGTATTTTTCAACTTCAATCAGTACGTATGCTTTTTTATCGCAATCATCATTGTGCAGGTTCTCTATGGTATGATGTCCATTTCGGCGGATAATAACAATAACGTCGAATACCAGCACATCATGGAGGAATACGATTACCATATGGTTCTCAAAAACCTCAATCGTGATCAGATGCAGTATCTGGTGGAGGATAAGGGAACCGTATTCAAGAGCGACGTGATTTTCCAGGTCACGGACGTGGACGAATACAAGAATAACTTCACGGGCGAAGAACGTTTTGACGTTTATCTGTTCTTCGTTGGTGATATCGACAAGAGCGTCAGCCGCTTTGAGTCCAACTACCAGAAGGACCTTGCCAACCTCGGTACCGAGGGGTCGAGCTTCTCGAAGGCCACCACGGCGCTTATGACCTTTGACGATAACGAACGCGTCAATGCCGTTACCTTTGTCTTCATCACGCTCATTCTTCTTGTGGTCTCCATCTTCCTGCTGACCTCGCTCTATAATATCCGTATCAACCAGTATAAATTCCAGTATGGTATTTATCTCACCTTCGGTGCGGACTTCAAGATGCTGTTCGGAACCGCTTTCTGGGAATTGTTCGTCATTTTTGTTGTGACGTTTATCCCCTCCATCCTTATCTCCACGCTGATTTCCTTCCTTATTTATAATGCGTCCGGATATGGCTTCCTGTTCAACGGTATCTCCATCCTGAAGATCTTCCTCTTTACCCTCGTCGTGATTCTCGCGTCTGTGTGGACCCCGATGAAGATCATGTCCGTCAAGGATCCGATGTCCCTCATCATCACCGAGGATAACTCCAACCTTGTCACTTCTCCGCGCCGCTCGTTCAACATCTTCGCGGAAAAGTTCCCGGTCAAGTACGAGTTTTACTCCATCTGGCGTTTCCGGAAGTACAATATTCAGCTTCTTACCACCGCAATCGTCTTCTGTGCGCTCTTCATCATGGGTCTTTATATGGCGGATATCTATACCACCGACCT
>JBJFGC010000352.1:0-2375 GCA_051892315.1 Eubacteriales bacterium | reverse complement strand
ACGATGATTCAGTATTTTTCGGCACTGGCATCGATCAAAAATGCGGAGGAAAGGACGGGACCGCTTCCGTCGGACGAGCATTCCACACGGCATTTGCACGCGCTCTCGCTTCTGGCAGACGGAAAAACAGCCGAGGCCGTTAAGATTCTGCGGGAACTGTCGCTGGATCCAACACTGCCGTACTATATGAAATACCGTGTGCTGTGCGGGCTGGAGGAATCCGCCACTGCACTCGGAGATTTCCGTCTGGCTTACAGCTCCTCCCGCAGAAAACTGGAACTGATTGAAAAATGCCGCTCATCGGATCGCCTATAATGGATCAGCAGCATCAGGTACAAATATTATCATAAACCAAAAGAACCAAAAGGAGCTTATCATGAACAAACGATATCTGATCATTCCGGTCAACGACGCACTTTCGAAAAAGCATTATCGTCTTCTTCGGAAGGACGACGGCTCACTTGTCTACGATTTTGACGCGGCCATTGATCCCGTCCACGGCGTATTTGATTCCTACGCGGACATCACACGCTTCGGGGATGCCGCGCTGACCTTAACGGACGACGACGGAACCGTCGTTCCCCATCGTGAAAGTGACCATTTTCCGACGCTTGCCGAGATTCCAAACGGAACGTACCTCCGTCCAGCGGCACACTTTACCACTCGCCTCGGCTGGACCAACGACCCGAATGGTCTGATTCTGCATAATGGGACGTATCACATGTTCTATCAGCACAACCCGCACAGTGTCAACTGGGGCAACATGACGTGGGGCCACGCTGTGTCGGACGACCTTGTTCACTGGGAGGAACTCGGCGACACGCTTTTCCCGGACGAAACCGGCACGATGTATTCCGGCAGCGCCTACTGCGACCATGAGAACGCAGCCGGCTTCGGAAAGGATGCAGTGCTGCTGTTCTACACGGCGGCGGGGAAAAACAACGAGCTGTCGAAGGACGCGCCGTTTACCCAGTGCCTTGCCTACTCCAACGACGGCGGTTTTACCTTCCGGAAATACGAAAAAAATCCGATTCTCCCGCACATCATCGGTGCCAATCGGGACCCGAAGATCGAATGGTGTCCGGAAATTGGTCGGTACACGATGTCGCTTTACCTCGACGGCAACGACTACGCGATTTTCGCGTCGAACAATCTTCTCGACTGGGAAAAAATCTCAGATGTAAGAATGCCGAATGACAACGAATGTCCGGACTTCTATCCGCTGACCGTCCGCGGCGAAGATACGGTGAAGTGGGTTTTCTCCGGCGCGCATGATACCTATCTCGTCGGAAATATGGACAGCGGCACCTTTACCGCCGAACAGGCGGATGAACCGTATCACCGCGGTCCGGGCTTCAGCTACGCGGCGCAGACCTTCTCCGGCTGCGGCAATCGGCGGATTAAAATTGCATGGGGACAGAATACCGCGCCCGGCGCAGTGTTCAATTGTCAGATGGGGCTGCCGTGTGAAATGTACCTCCAGCGGATTGGGGATAAAATCCGTCTCGGCTCGTATCCAGTGCGTGAAACGGAACGTTTGATCCGACAAACGACCGAAAAAACCGTACAGAACAACGCCGGAGAGGTCGTACTGGCCGACGCTGCCTTCTTCGGCGACTGCGCAGCAGATGTTCTGCTGGAAATTGGAGAAGACTCCGCTCCGTTTGTGCTGTCGGGCTTCGGCATGACCATTGCCGTTGATCCTTCCAACGGCGGCGGCATCTATACCCACGGGGACTGCACGGCTCCCCTGACCTACACCGGCGAAAAGAAGCTGCGCGTGATTTTTGACACGCTCGGCGCAGAAATTTTCGCGGATGGCGGCCTGATCTATTCTACCATCCGGCAGGTGGCAGACCGGACGTGCGGCGTCAAATTAACGTCGGAGGGCGAGGGAACCATCAAAGCCACGGTGTCCGCGCTTTCGATGTAATAACATCGTTCCAAATTCGTATACAAAAAACGCAGGTGACGCAAAATCACCTGCGTTTTTTTGACGCAGAAATAGAGAGGATGGAATCTCCATCGGACAAAAGGAGCTCATTTCAGTTTATCCAGCAGCGTAAGATAATAGTCGTAATCAATCTGGATACAGTTGGCAAAATAATGATTGAGACCTTCGTTCTCTCCGTCGTTCCAGCGGATGATAAAATACCGCTTTTCATCGGTAACCGGGAGATTGCCGATCGGAATACTTTCATCGGATTTCACAAGCGCTTCCGAGGAAATAAGGATTCTTCCCTGGTCGTCCTCCACGGTATAGCGGACATTCTTGTCCGTACGCGTATCGTTGACCGCGTACAGGTTCAGTTTACCATCCACCGGTTCGTCAAACATCAGACACAACGGCTGCTGCGAACGCTTGATGTAGTCAT
>JBJFGC010000351.1:0-2376 GCA_051892315.1 Eubacteriales bacterium | reverse complement strand
TTGATGTAACGGAACTGCGGGAAGCATGCCATATCTCTGGTCAGTCGTTTTATCTCAACTTTCTGTATGTGGTTTCTTATATCGTCAATGCTCGTGATGAATTCCGTATGACCCTTGTCCGTTCCCGCGGTGAATATCATCCGGCGCTCTGGAATACAATTCATCCTGTCCATAACATCTTCCGCGAGGATACCGAAACTTACGTCAGTGTCTTTTCACTCTGGGAACGCGACCGAGAGCGATTTTGCCGAAACTGCTCGGACGACATGGAGCGTGCAAAAACGCTCTCGGTTCGAAGCGTCCCTGCTCCTCCGAACTGCTTTGAAGCCTCCTGTATCCCGTGGCGGCATTTTACATCAGTCGGAATTTCGCATACCATTCCGGATGGTGCGTCTCTGGCACCGATCATCGTATGGGGCAGATTTTGCAAGACCGGTGAGCGGACGTATCTGCCGCTTTCCATTACAATTCACCATGCTGCCGCGGACGGGTTTCATCTGGCACGATTTCTGAATGAAGCGGAAAAACTGTCGGCAGTCGTGGCGGAAAAAATTGTCCAGCAAACAGGATAAAGTAAAAATAGAAAGCAGAAGGAATCTCATGAGACTGTTTATCGCGGTGAACTTTGACGAAAGTTTCAAAAAGGCCTTACTCCGATATCAGGCAGAGTTGAAGCAATACGCAGACCCATATGCCCGCGTCAATTGGACTGCGCCGGCAAATCTACATCTGACCCTGGCATTCATTGGTGAATACAATGCTCCCGAAAAGGTTCGCGTGGCGTTGGAGGAAGTTCCTTTTGCGCCGTTTTCCATCCAAACCGGACGATGCGGGAATTTCGGCGCACTTTGGTGGGTCGGACTGGACGGCGGAGACGAAGCGGTGGTTCTGGCCAACCGAATTCGTGAGAGTCTGAAAAATGCCGGAATTCCATTCGACTCCAAGCCCGTGAAGCCGCACATCACGCTTGCACGGGAATTTTATCCTTCCTATCCGCCGCGCGTCAGAACAATTTTGGAGAAAACCACTGTGACGCATATTTCTCTGATGAAATCCGAACGCATCGCTGGAAAACTCACGTACACAGAACTGTATAACTTCCCGGCACAGCTTGGAAACGGAGAAAAATCCCAATAAGAATTTATTCTTTTTTATAAAGAGGTACCCATGAAAACCTGTGATATCGCAATCATCGGCGGAGGTCCTGCGGGCTAGACCGCCGCCCTATACAGCGGACGCGCGGGCTACACCGCCGTTGTCATCGAAAAAATGGCGCCCGGCGGACAGATGGCCATTACGTCCAAGGTGGAAAATTATCCCGGATTTGAGGCTGTGAACGGTTTCGAGCTTGCCGAAAAAATGATGGCGGGCGCGGAACGCTTCGGCGCAGAATCCCTGTTCGGCGAAGTGACGGACGTTCGTCTGGAAGGAGAAAAAAAGCGCATCGCGATCGATGGTGCGGATATCACCTCAGTCGATGACAATATCATCGAAGCCCGTGCCGTCGTCATCGCCACGGGTGCTTCTCCGCGAAAGCTCGGAATTCCCGGAGAAACCGAATACGAGGGCCGGGGCGTTTCCTACTGCGCGACCTGTGACGGAATGTTTTTCAAGGGAAAAACCGTCGTCGTGGCAGGCGGTGGAGATACCGCCTTTGAGGATGCGCTGTATCTGGCGAATATTTGCGAAAAAGTGTATCTCGTCCATCGCAGGGACGAATTCCGCGCGGCAGCATCGTCGGTACGACGCGCAGAAGCAAAGGAAAATATTATTTTTGTTAAAAACGCTCAGATTGAAGAAATACGCGGCGTCGGCGGAAAGGTTTCCGCGCTCTTTTATAAAGATAGAATTTCCGGTGAAAAACGGGAAATTCCCTGTTCGGCCGTCTTTGCGGCAGTCGGCCGGATTCCAGATACGACCCTGTTCGATGGTATTGTGACGCTGGATCCCTCCGGCTACATCGTTGCGGATGAAACCTGCCGTACCTCCGTCGAAGGGGTGTTTGCGGCTGGCGATGTACGGACGAAGCCGCTGCGCCAGATTGTGACGGCCTGCGCAGACGGTGCAGCTGCGATTCACTTCGCGGAAGAATGGTTGAATCAATAACTGAATTTTATCAATCATCAAGAAAAATACAAGAGGTATCGCCTATGTATCATGGATTCATCAAGCTGGCTGCGGCTGTTCCGGAAATGCTCGTTGCCGCACCGACCAAAAATGTGGAAGCCATCACTTCTCTCATCGACCGTGCTTATCACGAAGGAGCCTCCGTCGTCGCATTTCCGGAGCTGTCTGTGACTGCCTACACCTGCTCCGACCTGTTTTACGCCGATTCTCTCATCGCGGCGAACATGATCAAATTCCGTGATCACGGAA
>JBJFGC010000350.1:0-2378 GCA_051892315.1 Eubacteriales bacterium | reverse complement strand
CACTGTAGAGATTGAAGGTGCCGTCGCGGTCAAAAATCGAATCGGAAATTTCCTTTTCGTAAATGTTGAAATACTGATTGATGACGCCCAGGGTTGCCGCGCGGTTGACAACATAATACTGTCCTGCGATATTGCCCGGAATCGTCAGCATATTGATGTTCTCAAGATCGACGTTCAGAAGCGACTTTGCATAGAACATCATGTCAGATACGGTGAGATCCGTCGTAAGATATTTGGCAATCTCCGTCGCAATCTCCGTCAGTTTCGATACGTTTGCGGATTTGACGGTATCCTTTACCTGGTTAAAGAACGCAGTAAGGAAAATTTTCTGCGCATTCACACGTCCAAGGTCTGCCTGAGCGTATCCCGAACGGAAACGGATGAAGCATTCCGCCTGATACCCGTCAAGCCACTGATAACCGGCTCCGATGTTGATGTACAGGTTCTGTTCCGGGTCGGAATACTGCATTGCTTCCGGAACATACACTCCAACGCCCCCCATAATGTTGACAATATTCTGGAAACCGGCCAGACTGAGAACTGCTGTGTGGTGGATGTTGATGCACAGGCTTTTTTCATACATTTCCTCGAGCTTTTTCATTGCCAGAGGGACCGTTTTGTCATAGGAACCGGCATAACAGCTGTTATAGAAGGTGTTGAACGCCGCATTCACACGATTGGTCAGTACATTCAGGGAAATATACGTATCACGTGGGATCTGCATCACGGTAATGGAGTTGTTTTTCGTGTCAAAATTGACAAGCATTGTCACATCCGCGAGGAGCGCCGCGTCGTCATGGCCGATCACGAGAATATTGTAAACACCATCCTTGATTTTGTATTCATCATTCACGGAAGACGAGGACGACGCATTGTTTTCCCCTTCCCCGCCCTGGCTGTTATCCAGCGGCGGATTGTTCGGGTCACTCGAATTGTCGGACGAATTCATCGGTGTAGGATCAAACGGGAGGTTTTCAGGCGTTGGCTGCGCCGGTTTATAGAAAATCATCCATGCCGCGACAACGAGAACGAGCGCATAAATCACAAAAATTACCGTAATCATCGCAACCTGCGACTTTTTCAGCCGGCTGTTTTTGCGACGAAGTTTTTTCTTTTTCCGGATCGTTTCATTCAGAAACGCTTCGTCGTGGTCGTCTCTTGCGATGTGTTCCGCGTCCCCGTCAGGATAATACATGGATACATCTTCTTCTTCGTTGTTGTGGTTGTTCTGCATCATATCAATGAATAATTTCCTTTCCGTATTTCAGTCATCCGTTTTTCTCATCCCCGTATACGTCCGCAGGTGTTATGCCAAGAAAATAGTTGCGTGCGCATATCGTATTGGTATCAATGATGTCCTGGTCTTCCAGTAAATTATCAATGGTCCGGTCAAAGGAATATATCATCGTATCCCGCAGAACCCCATACCGCTCTCCTTCGGTTCGGCAGCTTTCCATGCGGTCCCAGAAATACCGGCGAACCGCAATACAGTCGTCAAATGTTCGGGTCGGCTCGATGTAGTCCGCAAGATAAATGATGGATTCAAAAACGGTCATGCCATACCGTCCGGTGGTATGCCAACGAATTCCGGAGAGAATGTCAGCATCCGTATAGGATGGAAATTCCCGCGCTGCCAGCGCCGCTCCGGTCATTCCGTGAAACACGCTTGCCGACACCGGATGCTCCGGTTCTATCATTATACCAAATTCTTCACAATATTGCAACTGTTTTTGTAAATCTGCCTTTTTTGTGATATCATGCAGGAGCGCGGACGCGCGGAGACGGTTCCGGTTGACCGAATCGGAAAGAAAGATTCCGCCGAGACGATCCGCTTCCTCCGCGACCGACACGGTATGCGCATAACGTTTTTCCGTAAGGAAGGGCTTCACTTTTTCTGAAAGGTCAAGAAGGTCTCCTTCCGTCAGACGAACCGTTTTTTTTTCAAGTGTTTTCTGTATCATATAGCTTTTCCCGTTGGATAATATCGACTACAGCTGAGGGAAGATAGGCGGAAAGGTCTTCACCGTTCCCGATCCTGCGGCGAATCTCCGTAGAAGACATACATAGCGGTTCCGCCGGAAGAATATCAACCTCAGCATGATAGGTTTCGAGGTATTGGATTCGTTTTTGCTCCAGAAGCTGCCGATCCGTCCCGTCGCGCGGAATGCACACGACGCCCGCCAGACGAAAGATCTGCTCCGCGCGGTACCATGTGTCCAGCGTCAGGAACATATCCGTACCGCAGACAAGCGTCATTTCGCGTTCCGGCTCGGTTTCCGCGAAATGTTCGAGCGTCTGGACGGTGTAGCTGACCCCGCCCCTGCAGATTTCGTAATCCGAGACGGTGACACGCTCCATGCCGCCGAAAGCCGCGCGGC
>JBJFGC010000349.1:0-2378 GCA_051892315.1 Eubacteriales bacterium | reverse complement strand
GATAAACACCAGCGTGAGGAGTGAATAGAAGTTATAGGGAATGGCGCGGACAAACAGGGTAAAACCGGAGTAGCCGGTGCCTTCCGCGTAACTGGAAACCGCAGCCGCCCAGGAGGAAATCGGGGCAATCATGCAGATCGGAGCTGCCGTTGCATCGATGATGTAGGCCAGCTTCGCGCGGGAAATCTTATGGCTGTCCGTGACCGGAAGCATGACGGAACCGACCGTGAGACAGTTGAAATAGTCGTCGATGAAAATCAGCACGCCGAAAGCAAAGGTAGCAAGCATCGCGCCGACTCTGGTCTTGATATGGGTCTTCGCCCATTCGCCGAACGCGGCGGACGCGCCGGTTTTGTTGATCAGCGCGACGAGAGCGCCGAGAATGACGAGGAAGATGAAGATGCCGGCACTTCCCGAAACGGCGGCGATGAGCCCATCGTTGACGATGATATCGACCGTTCCGGCGGGTGAAAAGTCAGCCGCCAGCAGACCGCCGGCAAGAATGCCGATAAACAGGGAAGAGTATACCTCTTTGGTAATCAGCGCGAGGACAATGGCAATGACTGGCGGAAGAAGCGACAGCGCGGTTGCGTACGCGGCGGGAGTGTCTTCTGCGGCATCTTCTGCAGCCTCGACTTCTTCAGCTTCCACTTCCACGGCGGCCTCTGCTGCGGGGGCTTCTTCCGCGAAAACGGTGATTCCCAGAGATACAACTGCCAGTGCCAGAACGACGAGCAAAGAGAGCATCATACGGGAACCGGGAACACGAAAAAATCTTCTCATTTTGACAGGCCTTTCTTAAAATAGAATCATCCGAAACGAAAAAGCAGGCGTCGCCGGAATATGCGGAACGAAGCCTGCCGATCAAACGTCAAACGCAGCGCTCCACAGATTGCCCAGATGCTGTGACAGTGCATGACATCTTCTGCCATGCCCCAGAGAAACGCGGGAAACGTTTCGCTTCGGCAGCCGCACCTCCTTTTCCGCCCGGGTTATCCCACAACCCGCTTTGAGCGGCGGAAACATCATTGAGACCGCACCTCTGCTGTTTCGTATCATGATGGGTACTATCATATCACATATTTCCGCAAAATACAAGTAATCTTTTCAAAAAAAATACGGAAAATTCAATTTTTTTCAATAATAAATCAGAAAAATATTAAAAAACCCTTGACAACTGCGCAGAAAACGTGCTATACTTTGTCTAATCCATTGGGAAGCTTTGAAAGTGAGGAGAACGCAATGACAAGAACCGACGCAAGCATCATGCGGCTGTGTGCAACTCGAATGTCGGACGCCCGGATTTTTCCGTCGGGTGTTTTGGTCGTTGCCGTTCCCTGAAGTTCAGCCGGCCACTCCCATACGAAAGTCCGGGGCTCTCGCAGAGGCAGATGCTCACGGGCTGTTTTTTTGTTCCCCGACCTGTACCAGGCGAAGCATGGAAAACATGCGGAGCAAGTGAAAGGAGAAATTCTCTTTGATTGAATTATGCCACGTTTCCAAGACCTTTCAGACCGACCACACGGAGGTCGAAGCGGTCCGGGACGTTTCGTTACACATTGAAAAGGGCGATATTTTCGGGATCATCGGTCTGTCCGGCGCCGGAAAATCCACCCTCGTCCGCTGCATCAATTTTTTGGAGACCCCTACCTCCGGTGATGTGAAATTCCGGGGTGTCTCTCTTTCCTCTCTGTCCAAAAAGCAGCTTCTGGAAACGCGCCGTTCCATCGCAATGATTTTTCAGAACTTCAACCTTCTTTCCCAGCGGAACGCGTTGAAAAACGTGTGTTATCCGCTGGAGATTGCCGGAGTATCCAGGAAGGATGCGGAGAAAAAAGCGCGCGAGCTTCTGGAAGTCGTTGGGCTGGAGGACCGCATGACTTCCTATCCGGCGCAGCTTTCCGGCGGACAGAAGCAGCGGGTGGCCATTGCACGCGCGCTGGCCACTGACCCGGAGGTCCTTCTCTGCGACGAGGCGACAAGCGCCCTTGACCCGAACACGACCCGCTCGATTCTCGACCTTCTGAAGCACATCAATCAGACGCTCGGCGTGACGATTGTCATTATAACCCATGAAATGAAGGTCGTCGAACAAATTTGCACGAAGGTCGCGGTTCTTGACCACGGGATGGTGGCGGAAACGGGACTGGTGAGAGAGGTTTTTCTCGCGCCGCAGTCCCAGATTGCGCGGGAATTGATTCTGCCGAAAAGCGCGGTGGTGGCGGAAGTTCGCGGAGGTCCGGTGATTCGTCTGGTGTTCGATGGACAGTCCTCGTTCGAGCCGGTGATATCCAATCTGTCGCTGGAATGTCACGTGGCGGTGAACATTCTCGGCGCGGACACAAAGGACATCGGCGGTCGGGCGTACGGTCAGATTC
>JBJFGC010000348.1:0-9407 GCA_051892315.1 Eubacteriales bacterium | reverse complement strand
TGGGCGAGGGGGACGTGCAGCTCGTGCTGCGCACGGAAAAGAGTGCCAGCAGCGAGAACGGTATCCGGATGGTCCGCTGTATTGACGGCTTTGAGGTCGTCGTGCGTCATGGTGATATGTTCGAGGACGGACGCCTCCTTCGTGAACGCGGAGAGGTCTGCGGTAAACGTGCTGTCCTCGTCGAGGGAACGGTTGACCGCGAAGAGGTCCAGCTCACGGGTATCCTCATGCAGAACGGCGAGGGATTCCACGTAGGGAACGTCCTTCACCCGCTCGGTGGAGTAGGTTTCGCAGGTCACGCGGGTGTCCAGAACCGTGCCGCGGCCGTAGGTTGACAGGTGCATGAACGGATAGAAAATGGTCTGCGCCCAGCAGCGGCCGCCGTTTTCGGTCATAATCGGCGCAATCACGTTCACAAGCTGTGCCAGACATGCCATCTTCACGCGGTCACAGTGGCGGAGCAGCGTCATCAGCAGACATGCTACAACGAGCGCGTCCTCGAAGGTGTACACGTCTTCCAGCTGCGGCGGCGCGACCGACCACTTTTCAAACGGGACGCCGTGGCTGTGGAACCAGACGTTCCATTCGTCAAAGGAAAGGTACATCGTCTTCTGGGAGTGCTTCACCTTTTTGACGTAGTCCGCGATGCCGCAGACCGTCCGGATGAAGGTGTCCATTTCCAGGTTGGAGGCGAGGAACGTCGGCGTGTCGTTGCTCGGGTTGCCGTAGTAGTTGTGCAGGGAGAGGTAGTCCACATGGTCGTACACATGGCGGAGAACCTCCGCTTCCCAGTCGCCGCACATGCCGTAGCCGGACGAACCGCACGCCACCAGCTCGATGGACGGGTCGGTCCACTTCATCAGCTTTGCGGCCTCCGCGGCGATGCGCCCGTATTCGGTCGCCGTCTTCGCGCCCATCTGCCACGGGCCGTCCATTTCGTTGCCGAGACACCATACTTTGATGCCGAACGGCTCCTCGAAACCATTCGCGCGGCGCATATCGCTGTAGTACGTGCCGCCCTTGAAATTGCAGTATTCCACAAGGTTGCGCGCGTCGTCGGGCCCGCGTGTGCCGAGGTTGACGGCCATCATGACCTCGGAGCCTGCTTTTTTGCACCAGCTTTGGAACTCGTCGATGCCCACTTCGTTGGTTTCGGTGGTTCCCCAGGCCAGCTCAGGGCGGCGCGGACGCTTCGACTTGTCACCGGTACCGTCTTCCCAGCGGTAGCCGGAGACGAAATTTCCGCCCGGATAACGCACGATCGGTACGCCGAGCTTTTTCACCATTTCAAGAACGTCGCCGCGGAAGCCTTCGTCATCGGCGGTGGAGTGATCGGGTTCGTAGATGCCGTGATAGACGGCGCGGCCCAGGTGTTCAATGAAGGAACCGAAGACACGCGGGTCGACCTGCCCCACGGTAAAGGCGGGGTGCAGGTGCAGGGTGGATTTCTTCATATGCTTTTCCTCCTGTTGAGAAAGTTAAACGGATGTGAGTTTGACGGGATTCGCAGGGGGGAACTTTTTGGAACCTTGGAAAAGTTTTTGCGGAGGGGAGCTCCTCAGATATCCGCGGCGGAGAGATACTCCGCACCATGCTCCGCAATGTATTTTTTGCGGCCGGCGAGATCGTCGCCGAGCATCAGCTCAAACATGCGGGCGGTGGCCGCGGCGTCGGCGGGAGTTACGCGAATCAGACGGCGCGACTCCGGCTTCATGGTCGTTTTGGACATCATGTCCGGCTCGTTTTCACCGAGACCTTTGGAACGCTGGAGTGTGTATTTGGTTTTTGCGGCTTCCAGCTTCCTGATAATTTCCAGCTTCTCCGGCTCGTTGTAGGCGAATTGGATTTCACCCTTCGACGGCGTGATTTCGTACAGCGGCGTTTCCGCAATGTAAACGTAGCCTTCCTTCAAGAGCGTCGGCAGGAGACGGTAGAACAACGTCAAAAGAAGCGTGCGGATCTGGAAACCGTCTTCGTCCGCATCCGTGCAGATGATGATTTTCGACCAGCGCAGATTCTTCAGATCAAACGGCACCATGTCCGCTTTGTTCTTCGTCTGAATCTCTACCCCGCAGCCGATGACCCGCAGCAGATCCACGATAATCTCGCTCTTGAAAATCCGGTCGTACGTCGCTTTCATGCAGTTCAGCGTCTTGCCCCGCACCGGGATGATGGCCTGGAATTCCGCGTCCCGCGCCAGCTTGCACGAGGACATTGCCGAGTCTCCCTCAACAATGTACAGCTCCCGTACCTCCGGGTCCTTCGACCGGCACGCCACAAACTTTTCCACCCGGCTCGAAACGTCCGTCGACGAGGCCAGCTTCTTTTTCAGATTCAGCCGCGTCGACTCCGCCTGCTCGCGGGAGCGTTTGTTCACCAGAACCTGCGCCGTCAGCTTGTCCGCGTCGATGGGATTCTCCGCAAAGTAGTATTCCAGCTGCTCCTTCAGAAAGTCCGTCATTGCCTCCGCGATGAACGAGTTCGTGATGGCCTTCTTCGTCTGGTTCGCGTAGGATGCCTGCGTCGAGACGCTGTTCGTCACGAGAATCAGACAGTCCTCCACATCCGGGAACGTGATTTTTGCTTCGTTTTTGTTGTATTTTCCCGTCGCCTTCAGCCGCTTGTCGATGGCATAGACAAACGCCGTCTTCACCGCACGCTCCGGGGAACCGCCATGCTCGAGAAAGCTCGAGTTGTGGTAATATTCCAGCGCGTGAACGGACTTCGATACCGTGAACGCAATGTCCGCGATGAGCTTGTAGTCCTTCATGTCCTCGCGGTCACGGCCCTTCGTCTCCAGATGGAACTGCGCGATTTTCGTCTCTGCCGTGTCTCCGGCAATTTCGGCAATGTAGTCGGCGATGCCGTTTTCGTAGAAGAATTCCTCCGTTTCGAATACCGGCTGCGGCTTGTCTGCTTTTTTGCTCTTTTTGGCCGGCGCGTCCTCCGCTTCCGGCGTGCTTTCCACTTCCCAGCGGAACACAAACCGCACCCCCGGGTTGACGACCGCCTGCCGTTTGAGCATATCGGTGTAATATTCCCGCGGAATGTCAATTTCGGTGAATACGTCCAGGTCCGGACGCCACCGCTGGATGGTGCCGGTCCGGTGTTCCCGCTTTTCCTGTGCGGTCATCGGACGGACCAGAAGCTCCGTCACCGGCTCACCTTTGGCAAAATGGATTTCCGAGACGTTGGTTCCATCGTAGGAGCGAACCTCGAAATATTCGCTGGAATACTGGGTCGCACACGCGCCAAGTCCGTTCAGGCCGAGCGAATATTCGTACGCACCCCCGTCGGAGTTGTTCTCGTACTTTCCGCCGGCGTACAGCTCGCAGTAGACCAGCTCCCAGTTCCAGCGCTGTTCGGCCTCGTTCCAGCCAAGGGGAATGCCGCGGCCGAAGTCCTCCACTTCAATGGATTTGTCGCGGAACGCGGTGATATGGATGACGTTGCCGAAGCCTTCGCGTGCTTCGTCCGCGGAATTGGAGAGAATCTCGAACACGGAATGTTCGCAGCCTTCCAGACCGTCGGAGCCGAAGATCACGGCGGGACGTTTCCGGACGCGGTCCGGGCCTTTCAGGGAGCGGATGGATTGGTTGCTATATTCTTCTTTTTTCTTCATGAATTTTTGTTGAATGCAAATCCTTCGTTCTTACCGGCGTCACTTCAGCGGAATGATCGGCGCACCGCCGGACGCGGAGGTGATTTCGGCAACGAGGAGCGTTGCGCGGCCCATCATGGTGGTGACGAGGGCGGGGCAGGCCTTGCGGAATTCGTTGGCGACGTCAATGGTTTTCCAGTCGATTTCGCTGCGCGTGCCGGGGTTGAAGACGAGCATTACCGCAAAGGAAACGGAGAGGGAGAAGGGCCCTTCCGGATCGAACTGGAGCGTGCGGTTGTAGGTGATTTTGACGCCCGCCTGACCCACAATCTGCGCGACAATGGTGTCCTTGCCCGCCAGTTTCATTGTCCCGCTCGGCTGAACCGGATGCGTCTCGTAGCTGACGTTTTCCAGAACAATGCGCCGCTCCGCAAGGAAGTAGCGGTTGAAGTCAAAGCCTTCCGGCGTCTCGTATTTCTTCGCGGGAGCCGCTTCCGGCGCCGCCGGTGTTTCCGGGACCGCCGGTGCCGCCGGTGCTTCCGGTGCCGGTGCGGCAGGAGCTGCCGCCGGCGCGTCGTTTGCCGGAAGGTTCTTGTTTTCTTTTTCCTTATTATTGTTTTTACCAAAAATCGGCATAGATCTGTTCCTCTTTCGTGTTTTTTGTTGTTTGGTCGGACGCTTTTAAGCGTCCTTTTCCATCATTTTCAAAATCGTCCAGCCGTTTTCCTCGCGGTATGCCGCGATGAGACCGTCCGATACCGTTGAAATCGAATCGTACGTGAACTGCAGCACAATGTTTCCTTCCGTGTCGATCATGCCGACCCGCCCGTCGGACGTCGTCAGCGTTGCCAGACCGCAGACAAACGGCGTCGCCGCCGCGTAAATCGGCTGCGCAATCCACTCCCCGGTGTAGTCGAGGAAACCGTAACGTCCGTCCTTCGACAGCAGAAGCATTCCCTCCGAATACCCTTCCAGCGTGTAGCCTGCCGGAAGCTCGTATTCCGACCCGTCCGGCCGGATGAGGATCTGTTCGTCGCTTACCACCCGCACCCGACGGTAAATCGACCAGTTCCAGTTGTCGATGATCTGGCGGCGGACCCGCGTCAGGCCGTGGTCAAAGTAGTAGAAGCCGATGCTTTCCAGTCCGTCCGTCAGGGGCGGCATGAGATTGTTGAAAACGTACCGGTCGTATTCGTTCAGGTAGGTGTACCACGTCGGGAACGCCTGCTTCCCGTTTTCGTCCACAAAGTACATTCCTCCCCGGTTGTCTTCGGTCGTGACCGCGCCCCGGTTGGAGGTAAATGCGTAGGCTCTCGTAAACCTGTACGTGGTCAGCATTCCCACATCCTTCACGAGATATCCCATCAGGCCGGTCTCCTGGCTCTTGTGCGTGTAGACCACCGTCGAGTCGGATTTGCCGTAGGACGCCGGATAGTCAAACCGAAGACCGCGGCTGTCCGCCGTCTCGTCGTAATCCGACCGCACGAACGTTTTTCCGTCCGCGGACAGATAGAAATACAGCTTTTCCCCGTCCTCGCCGGTTCGGTAAAACAGGGGACGGTCCTGCCGGTCGCGGACGTACGCGGGAAGATAAACCCGCTCGTCAATCATGCAGAGCGGCGTCGCGTCGGACGCGATGAGCGCGAGATTCCGGCTGTCGTCCACCAGAAGGTAGCCCATGTACAGCTCCACTGCCGGACGTTCCTCCCGCACGTTTTCGGCCTGTACGTACGCTTCGCTGTCGTCCTCGGGGGTGACGATCGTCTCGCGCACCGTCTGACGGCGGCGGAGCGAGAAGGAATCGGGCAGCTGGAAGGAAAAAGTCAGCTTGCCAAGAACCGTCTGCCCCGGGACGTACGACGCCGTCACCACGGCGGGAACGTTTTCGTCCCCTTCCCCACTGTTTTCCTGCGGCACAAGAGCCAAGCCGGCTTCGGAATAGGAAGTGCCGGCGGCATGATACCCTTCCGCAAGGAGCGCGGCTACGGTTTTGGAGCCGCTCCGGGAGGTCGTGAGGAGCTTGTCGGGGAGCTTTTCCTCCGAAAAGACGCTTTTCACGGATTTGGTTTCATAATAGAGATATCCTTCGTCCGCGTCTTCCGCGGCGGAGCCGGACAACGTTTCGGTTTCGGAAACGTCGGTCTCTGCGGACTCTCCCGTCACGTCGTCCTTCAGCAGCTCGGACGGATCGAAAAAGACCGACGAACTGCTGTTTTTCACGGGGGTGTCGTCGAAGATTTCGCCGAGAACTTTGTAGCGGTCGAGGAAGGAAAGGTCATAGTAACCGAGAAAATACAGCAGCACAAGAGAAGCCGTTCCGAAGACGAGAACGACCGCCGCGAGCCGCAGGAGCGGCTTCTTGAATTTCAGAAAAAAATACTTCACGGAAATACGCCTTTCTGGTTTCTACTCTGGGGAAATTTTCGCGGGTTACCGGATTTCAATCCTTCGTGCGATACGGTGTCCCGTTCCGCCGGTGACATACTGCGGCCGGCCGTGGAACGTCGTTTCGTAATCGAAGTGGAGGTGCCCCGTGAAGAGCGCGCGGATGGCCGGCTCGCCCGCGATGTAGTCCATCGTCTCGCGCGTGACTTCGTCCGGACACTGCTGGCGGAAACGGTACTCGTCGTAGTCCGCCATCCATTCCTCCGGTGTGCCGGTCAGGTACGCGCACGGGCTTCTGCGCTCGCCGCGCATATAGTTGTACAAATCGTCGGTGTGCAGGGGATTGTGCATGAACAGAACCACCGGCAGTCCGCGCCCGACTTCCTCGCGGAGCCGGTTCAGCTGTTCGCGGTCAAACCGGTAGTAGGAATTGTCGATGGCCACAAGGTTGACGCCCTCCACGACGCGCGAGGCGAAGCGGATATCGTTTTTGAACGCAGCCTGCACCTTCGCAAGGCTCCGGTTCCGATATTCCTCGTCCTCGAACGCCTCGCCGACGTACAGGCTGAACTCGTGGTTGCCCGCCGCGAAAAAGCAGTCGTTTTCGTCGGTGAACTTTTTTGCAGCGTCAAGATTTTTCTCGGACACAAAGTCGATGAGGTCGCCGGTATGCACCAGCAGCGCGCCCATTTCCCGGGCCGCCGCCGCGCTCCACGCCAGCGCGTCCGCACCGTCTCCGAAGCACTGGGACCGTTTCGCCGCCAGCGCACGCTTGCGTTCGTCGTCCCGCTCGTCTGCCAACGTCAGGTGCGTATCCGTAATGTGCAGCAGCACAAACGGCCGCGCGGCGCCGAGGTTTAATTCGCTTGTGAGGATTGGCATAGGTGAGTTTTGCGGGAGAAGCTTTCCCCGAAAAGGTTTCTCCCGCACCCCTTTCAAAAAAACGTTCATCCGGGTGGGTGACACCCCCGTCTCTCTCCGTCACTTATGATACCTTCCCCCCGACTGGATTTCGGAGGCGCGGTAGAGCTGTTCGTAGAGGAGAACGCGGAAAAGTTCATGCGGAAAGGTCATTTTGGAGACGGAAAGGCGCAGGTCGGCGCGGCGTTTGAGGGATTCGGCCAGACCGTAGGAGGAGCCGATGAGGAAGCAGACCTCGGGAACGCCGGAGGAGGCAAAGGCCTCCAGCTTTGCGGCAAATTCCTCGGACGAAAGCTCCTTTCCCTCGACGCACATGGCGACGACGGCGGCGCGGGGCGGAATGGCCTCCGCAATCCGGACAGCCTCCCGCTCAAGCGCACGGGCAATGTCGCCCGGCGAGGGGTCCTTCGGCAGGGCCTCGGGCTTTGGCTCCACGACCGTGACGGTGCAGACGCGGGACAGACGCTTCTGATAGTCGTCGCAGGCGGCGCGGAACGCGTCCACGGTCAGCCGTCCCATCGCAATGATACGCAGCTTCAGCATGGCCTTATTTGAAGAAGCTCAGCTCAATGTAGCTGATGAACAGGCAGACAATCATCGGAAGAAGGAGGTACATCAGGCGGCGCGCCTTTTCCCGCCGCTCCGGCTGACGGGCCAGAAACTCCATTTTCCGTTCTTTCGTCCATTTTTCGGGAAGATCGTCAAAGGTGCGGTCCACGTTGTTGACCGTGAAACCGTTGAGGCAGAAAAACGCGATGAAAACAGCCGCCGCTCCCAGCATATAGGCGCCGGTGCCGAGGTAGTAAATGAGCAGAATGCCGGTTCGCTCGGCAAGGAGAATGATCAGCCGCAGCAAGAGGTAGAGCAGAACAAAATTCACGAACAGAAGGCCGAGCTTCCGGAGTTTTTCCTTTGGTTTCATGGACGGAGGGACCTTTCGTTAAAATCAATCAGCAGATCCGGCACGCGCCGTTCTTGCGCACGCTGAGAATGTGCGTTGCGCCCGCGCCGAAGACGGCATCCATTTTTTCCGCGAATTCCGCCGTCCGGTCTGCGGGAATGAACGCCTGAATGGTTCCGGCAAAGCCGCCGCCGTGAACCCGGCATGCGCCGCCGGCTTCGCTGACCGCGCGTTCCGCGAGGCACAGCGCAAGGGACAGACCCTGCTCGCGTACGTTCTTGGTGGTGTATACATTCTGGAGGAACTTGAAGCTGCTGTTTCCGCTGGCGGTTACTCCTGCGAGGAAGCCCGCGGTATCTCCGGCCTTCAGCGCGTCCACCTGCGCGGCAACGCGTTCGTTTTCCGCGAAGAAGTGGTAGGCGCGCAGGATGGCGCGGTCCCCCAGCTCTTCCCGGAGAGCGGGACCGTTTTCGGCAAGGGCGCGGTCCAGCGCGCAGCGGCAGGTCTTGCGGAGCACCGGCACGCCGAGCCGTGCGGCGACGGCCTTCATTTCCGCCGGAACGGAGGCGTAATCCTCGTTGAGGTCCGCGTGGTTGCCGCCGGTGTTGACGATGCAGAGGCGATAGCCTGCGGCGGTGAGGTCAAAGTCCAGCTTTTCGATGACGGGATTGGTCGGGTCCTCAAAGTCGATGGTGATGAAGCCGCCGACCGCGCACGCGGTCTGGTCCATCAGCCCGCACGGCTTGCCGAAATACTGGTTTTCCGCAAACTGCGCCATTTTTGCGATTTCGACGTTGGAAACCTTGCCGTCGTTGTAGAGGTAGTTGAGAATGTTGCCGACCATGACCTCAAATGCGGCGGAGGAGCTGATGCCGGAGCCTTTAAGAACGTTGGAGGTGGTGTAGGCGTCAAAGCCGCCGATCCGGTAGCCGGCGTTCTGGAACGCCTTTTCCATGCCGGCGATGATGGCCTCGGACTTAAAGAATTTCGATTCGTCGGGAGCGTCCACAGCGGACGGTTCCACGACGTCCTCCGGGAAGCCTTCGCTCTTGATGCGGATGACGCCGTCCCCGGACTTTTTCACAATGGCGAGAATATCGAGGTTGACGCTGGCGGCGATGACGCGGCCGAAGTTGTGGTCGGTGTGGTTGCCGGAGATTTCGCTGCGTCCGCCGACGGAGTAGAGGGAGACGTCGCCGTCGCCGTAAATGGAAGAAAACGTGTCGGCAGCCTCTGCGTAGCGCCTGCGCTGCGCAGGAAGATTTTCCGCGGACACGGAAAGACCGTCGGTGAGGGTGGCGTCGATCCCGCCGCTAAGGATATGCTGTTTTAATTCTGAAATCGTCATGACAGGTACCTTTCTTTTATGTAAAGAATAATATTTTATATCACAGGGGATAACGATTATATTATACCATAAATCCGCCATTAGGCAAGCATTATTATGTTAAAATTTATTTTGGCAGAAGGAAAAACGTCCCCCCGGACCGTTTTCCGTTGGTCCGCCCGCGCAGGGTGTTCTTTACAAATAATTGTGAGGTTACCGGGGAGGGTACTTTTTGAAAAAAGTACCCTCCCCGCACCCCACCCTCAAAAACT
>JBJFGC010000347.1:0-2393 GCA_051892315.1 Eubacteriales bacterium | reverse complement strand
TGTTGCCTTGACCTCACCCTTTTCCAGGATGACCAGCGTCGGGATACTCATCACGCCGAACTGCACCGCAAGCTCGTGCTGCTCGTCGACGTTGACCTTGCCGACCTTGAGGTCGTCCCGTTCTTCGGCAATCTCATCCACGATGGGAGAAAGCATCCGGCACGGTCCGCACCACGGCGCCCAGAAGTCGAGCAGCACAGTCTTTTCGGATTCGAGTACCTCGGCCGTGTAGTTTTCGCTTGTGATTTCAATAACAGCCATTTTTTTATCCTTCTTTCTTTTTCGTTTTTCTTTGTCGGAGGAAGGCCTTTTGAGAATTCTTTTCTCGAAAAAGTTTTCCCCGTGAGCCGTCCTTTTATCCCACGCTGCGGAAGATGGTCTCTCCCGCAACGATGGTACGCCTGACGTTGATGGCTTCGTCAAACAGAACAAGGTCCGCGCGTCGGCCGGGCTCAAGGGCGCCGCGATCCGTGAAGCCCATGATATCCGCCGGCGCTTTGGTCATCATGTACACCGCATCGTGCAGCGGAATCTCCGCAAGATCCCGCATGGTGCGCACCAGGCGGTCACAGGTCGCCACGCTCCCCGCAAACGCCGTCCGGTCGGGCAGCTTGGCCACACCATCCTCCACGATGACCGGAAGGCCGTTGTCCAGCCTTCCGAGAACGCTCTTGCCCTCCGGCATTCCGGCGGCACGGATGGAGTCGGTCACCAGCGCAGTTTTCCGGCGTCCCTTGAATTTGTACACAAATTTCAGCAGCTCCGCCGGAAGATGCGCGCCGTCCGCGATGATTTCGACGGTCATGCCGTCAAGAAGATACGCTGCCTCAAGAACCCCCGCAATGCGATACGCGTTTTTCCGGTGGACGGTACTCATGCAGGAGTAAAGGTGCGTGACGTGTGTAAAGCCATGCGTAAACGTGCGCTCCACATCCGCATAGGAAGCGTCCGTATGGCCGATGCAGGGCAGAATGCCGTGCTTCACACACAGGTCGCCGAAGGCTTCCGCACCATCCAGTTCAGGCGCCGCCGTCCAGCGGAGAATATGGTCGGTCGCGGAAAGAATCGCGTCGATTTCCTGACGGTCAAACGGGTGGATAAAGCGATCCTCCTGTGCTCCCTTCTGCGACGCTGCGAGATACGGTCCCTCCAGATGCAGGCCGGGCAGGTCGGGAATACCGCCGCCCCGCCGTGCTTCCTCAAACGCTTCCGCCGCCGTGAGGATGGAATCCCGGTCGACGGAGGTTGTCGTCGGGAGGATGGTCGTCGCGCCGTGGGTACCGTGCATCCGCGCGGCAGTCCGGTAAGCTTCGGCGGTACCGTCAAGAAAGTCCGCGCCTCCCGCACCGTGGGTATGAATGTCAATGAATCCGGCAGAGAGATAGTCTCCCCCGGCGTCGATTTCGCATTCACATGGGTAAATTTCCGGCGTCACCTCAAGAATCCGGCCATCCCGGATGTACAGGTTCCAGTTTTTTTCAAGAATTTCGTCCGCCATGACCATGCGGGCGTTATACAGTCTGGTCGTCATAGAGCCGCAACCTTCTCTGTACAGCCGGAAGACAGCGCACGGACAGTCGCATCCAGTACGAGCACCGGATAAACGACCTCCTCGGGCGTCTGACGGACGCGGCGACGGAGCAGCATGTCAGCGGTCTCACGCAGTTCAGGCATGAAGTAATCGCCGGGAAGGTTGATGACCTCACTCACGGCGCCGTACGCACCGGTGTAGATGGTGATGGAATAGCCCGCGCCGAAAAACGCGGTCACATCAAAGGACGGATAATGGTAAACGGCACGCACCCCGCACACGTTCTGCATCGCCTCGACGGCATCGATGTTCTGCCCGAAAACCTCGGTGATCATCTGAACCAGATGCTGCGAGTAAAACCAGAAGCCGCCATACGCATTGACAAGATTGACCGGAGCGGTGACATGTCCGCCGAGGATTTTCCCAGCATTTGCCGCCGCGCATTCCTTCATCCGGATGGTGCCGGCCGCGCCCGCAAGAGACGAACCGCCGCAGAGCAGCACGCCCTTTTCATGAACCAGCCGGACCAGCTCCCGTGCGTCCTCCACCGACGTGGTAATGGGCTTGTCCAGCCAAAGATCACAGCCGGCTGCAAGATACGGCTTTGCGTAGGGCAGATGAAGCCCGCCGTGGCGCGAGGTCACCATCACGCAGTCCACTTTTCCAACAAACGCAGCGGGATCGTTGGTGAAGCATTTGCACGTGCAGTTTTTTGCGACGGCTTCGTTGGAGGAGTCGTCTCCGCAGACACCGACAAGCTCCAGTTCGGGAAAGAGCTTTTCACCGTTTTTGGGAGCCAGCGCCGCCGCGAAATGACCGCAGTGGCTGTTTTCCGAACCGATAATTGCAATTTTATACATAC
>JBJFGC010000346.1:0-2394 GCA_051892315.1 Eubacteriales bacterium | reverse complement strand
CCATGCTTTTGCCCGATGCCCCTGCGGATTCCAGAGGGATGCTATCCCATCACTATCAGCCGGTGGACAATCTGCTGGACGAAGCCGGTTCCTATGGGTATCTGTGCGATGTGAAGATCCCTTCCTCTATTCTGCTGTCACTGAAAGGCAAAGAAAAATTCACCCTGACTTTCATCACGGATGAAGATACCGGGCTGGCTATCTACGGCAGAAAGAGTGGTCGCTACGGGGTTGGCGTAATGCTGCAGGCAAAGTGAGCGTAACCTTCGTATCCTCCAACCGCTCCACATGGAGACCGGCAGCGCAGCTGTCACAAAAGAAACGGGCAATAGGATATGTTTTTTGTCATCCTGTTTCCTATTATCAAGAAAAAGGCAAAACCGTTTATCATTTGCCCGTTTCTGGAATAACTCCAAAAAATCCCTATTTTTTTGAGTTATGCTTGAAAACCCCTTAAAAAATGCCGATTTTATGCGTGTTTGCAGGGTTCAAAGCGTAAAAAAACGACCTCGCAGGATTTCTCCTACAAGGTCGATTTTTTTATTTTGTTTGGCCTATTGTGTTATAAGGCGTTTTGCCTTTTCACAACTTTTGTTTTCTCTTACTTCTGCTTGATCGCTGCCTGAGCTGCTGCGAGTCTTGCGATCGGCACACGGAACGGGCTGCAGGAAACGTAGTCCAGACCGATGCTGTTGCAGAATTCAACGGATGTCGGGTCGCCGCCGTGTTCGCCGCAGATACCGACGTGGAGCTTCGGGTTGACCGGCTTGCCGAGGGAGATTGCCATCTTCATCAGCTTGCCAACGCCGACCTGGTCGAGCTTTGCAAACGGGTCGTTTTCAAAAATCTTCGCGTCGTAGTACGCGCCGAGGAACTTGCCGGCGTCGTCACGGGAGAAGCCGTAGGTCATCTGGGTCAGGTCGTTGGTGCCGAAGCAGAAGAAGTCTGCTTCCTTTGCGATTTCGTCTGCGGTGAGTGCGGCACGCGGGATTTCAATCATGGTACCGACTTCGTATTCGAGATCAACACCGGCTGCTGCGATTTCTGCGTCAGCGGTTTCAACAACGTACTTCTTGACGTACTTCAGCTCTTTGATTTCGCCGACCAGCGGAATCATGATTTCCGGCTTGACGTTCCAGTCCGGATGTGCCTTCTTTACGTTGATGGCAGCGCGAATGACCGCGGAGGTCTGCATCTTTGCGATTTCCGGATAGGTTACGGCCAGACGGCAGCCGCGGTGACCCATCATGGGGTTGAATTCGTGGAGGGAAGCGATGATGGTCTTGATGGCCTCAACGGACTTGCCCTGTGCAGCTGCGAGAAGCGCGATGTCTTCTTCCTCGGTGGGAACGAACTCGTGCAGCGGCGGGTCAAGGAAACGGATGCATACCGGCGTGCCTTCGAGCGCTTCGTAAAGTGCTTCAAAGTCTGCCTGCTGCATGGGAAGAATCTTTGCGAGAGCAACTTCGCGTTCTTCTACGGTTTCGGAGCAGATCATTTCGCGGAATGCGTCGATTCTGCCTTCGCCGAAGAACATGTGCTCGGTACGGCAGAGACCGATGCCTTCTGCGCCAAGCTCACGAGCCTTCTTTGCGTCACGCGGAGTGTCGGCGTTGGTGCGGACCTTCATGGTACGGAACTTGTCCGCCCAGCCCATGATGCGGCCGAATTCGCCGGCGATGGTTGCGTCTACGGTCGGGATGATGCCGTCGTAGATGTTACCGGTGGAACCGTCGATGGAGATATAGTCGCCTTCCGTGAAGGTCTTGCCGGCGAGGACGAACTTCTTGTTTTCTTCATCCATCGCGATGTCGGAGCAGCCGGATACGCAGCAGGTACCCATACCGCGGGCAACAACGGCTGCGTGAGAGGTCATACCGCCGCGAACGGTGAGAATGCCCTGTGCGGCCTTCATGCCTTCGATATCTTCCGGAGAGGTTTCCAGACGAACGAGGACAACCTTTTCGCCTCTTGCCTTCCATTCCTTTGCGTCTTCTGCGGTGAAGACAATCTTACCGCAGGCAGCGCCGGGGGATGCACCGAGACCGCGGCCGATTGCTTCCGCCTTCTTGAGAGCGGCTGCGTCGAACTGCGGGTGGAGCAGCGTGTCGAGGTTTCTCGGGTCGATCATGAGGACAGCTTCTTCTTCGGTCTTCATGCCTTCGTCCACGAGGTCGCACGCGATCTTGAGAGCAGCCTTTGCGGTTCTCTTACCGTTTCTGGTCTGGAGCATATAGAGCTTCCGGTTTTCCACCGTGAATTCCATATCCTGCATATCGTGATAGTGGTTCTCGAGGATTTCGCAGACGTTCTTGAACTGAGCGTATGCTTCCGGGAACTTTTCTGCCATTTCAACGATGAACATCGGAGTACGAACGCCGGCAACGACGTCTT
>JBJFGC010000345.1:0-9452 GCA_051892315.1 Eubacteriales bacterium | reverse complement strand
CTCACCGTGTCCCATCTGCTCGTAAAGGTCACGGGACTTCTCTTCAAGATCCCGATGAACTACATCGTCGGCGACACGGGGATGGGATATTTCAATTCCGCCTATTCGATTTACACGTTCTTTTATATGCTCTCGACTTCCGGACTGCCTGTCGCGCTGGCAGTCATGGTTTCGGAAAAGCGTGCAGAAGGAAACCTCACCGCCGCGAAAACCATTTACCGTACCGCGATGGCGCTTTTTGTCGCATGCGGACTCGGTGTTTTTCTGCTGATGTTTTTTGCGTCCGGCGAGCTGGCCGCGCTCATTCGTTCCGATAAATCGGCCCTGTCGGTCGCAGTTGCCGCACCGACGATGTTCTTTATTTGTGTGTCCAGCGCGCTGCGCGGATACTTTCAGGGCTGTGGAAATATGCTGCCGACGGCGATTTCGCAGCTCATCGAGGCGCTCGGCAAGCTGCTGATCGGGATTGCCGCCGCGCTCTACGCTATCCGCATGGATTACGAAATTCATGTCATTGCCGCCTACGCAGTCGCAGGACTGACGCTGGGGTCCTTGGCCGGCATGGTGTACCTGCTCCTTGCGAAGCTCCTTCGCAGTGACCGGGATCTCCGCGTCGACGGCCTTCCCTCCCACAGCGAAGCGGTACCCTGCCGGCAGGTGCTGAAGCGGTTTCTGAAAATTTCTCTGCCCATCACCGTAAGCGCTTCCGTGATGAGTCTGACCAACATGCTCGACACCGCTCTCATCCAGCGGATGCTCCGTTCCTCCGGCATGGCCGAGGAGGAGGCCGCGACTCTGTTCGGCAACTACACTTCGCTGGCCGTTCCGATGTTCAACCTGCCTCCGGTGTTTGTCTATCCCATCGCGTACTCCCTTGTCCCCGCCGTCGCCGCCGCGCTCGCGTCCGGACGGAAGGAAAAGGCCGCGCAGTCCATTGAGCTTTCGCTGCGTGCCGCGGTTCTCATCGGACTGCCGTGTGCCCTTGGCCTGACCGTTCTGGCGGACCCCATTCTTTGCCTGTTCTACAAGGCTTCCTCCGCTCACCTGGCCTCGCCGCTTCTTACGCTGCTTGCTCCGTCGTCGTTTTTCGTCTGCCTGCTTGCGGTTACCAATTCGATTCTGCAAAGCTGCGGGGAGGAGCGAAAACCAGTGCTGTCTATGCTGTGCGGCGCGGTCGTGAAATGCGGTTCGAGCGTTCTTCTGTTGAAAAGCATCGGCATTGCCGGCGCACCGGTGTCCACCTTTCTATGTTACCTCACCGTGACGGTCCTTAACCTTACGTTTGTCGTCAAATGCACGGGCATCCGCCCCAATTTTTTCAAAATCTTTTTTCTTCCCGCCGCTGCCGGGTTGGCGTGCGCGTCTTCCGCCGCTGCGGTCAACGGGCTGCTTGCACGCGCAGTGAATCCGAAGCTTGCGTGTCCGGCTGCCATTTTGACCGGTGCTGCCGTCTACGCTGCCGTTCTTTTGGCCAGCGGGAATGTTACCGTAAACGAAATCAAAACCATCCTGACAGGAGCCAAAGCAAAAGAAAATGAATCGAACGGACGAACTGAAACAGAAACTGAAAACGGAACCAACCCACGATTTCGTCTCTCTCCGCGCGCTGGTGGAGGTTCTGCGGAGCGAGGTCGGATGCCCATGGGATCGGGAACAGACCCACGGGTCCATCCGCGCCGACCTCATTGAGGAGACCTACGAGGTAATCGAAGCCATTGACAACTGCGATTCCAAACTTCTGCGCGAAGAGCTTGGCGACGTGATGTTCCAGGTGCTTTTCCACAGCCGTATTGAGGAGGAGGCGGGCCGCTTCACGGTGGACGATGTCATTCACGACATCTGTGCGAAAATGATTCACCGTCATCCGCACGTCTTTGGAACTGTGGAAGTGGAGAACACCGGTGAGGTTCTCGACAACTGGGACAAAATCAAGAAAGAGGAGAAGAGCCGCACGACGACCCGCGCCGCCATGCAGGCCGTTCCGAAGCAGCTTCCGACGCTCATGCGCGTGCAAAAGGTAGCGAAAAAAGTGCGCAAAGGCGGACACGACTTTGGTTCCGACGCCGACCTGACGGAGAAGCTGTGTTCGCTGACCGCTGCCCTCACCTCGACTTCCGACGATGAACGGCAGCGTATTCTGAACGAAATCATCTTTTATTCGGCGATCCTCAGTCAGAAAGACGCCGAAAAAGAGGTGTCCGGACTGATCGACGATTTTATCCGGGATTATCCCGAACCAACGGAGGAATAAAAACATATGAGACTTGACAAATTCTTGAAGGTATCCCGTATCATCAAGCGCCGCACCGTTGCCAACGACGCCTGCGACACCGAGCACGTTGAGGTCAACGGCAAGCGTGCCAAAGCCTCCTACGACGTCAAGGAAGGCGACGTTATCGCCGTCACCTACGGCGACCGCACCCTGAAAGTCCGCGTCCTCGACGTCCGCGAACACGCTGCCAAAGCTGACGCCGCTTCGATGTACGAGGTTGTGAACTGAAAGGGAGAGAGAATGCAGGGAATCCTTCTGTGAACAACGGAGCTTCGCTGTGTGAACTCCGTTTTCCCCCTGCCTTTTCTTCCAAAACTTTCATCCATAGCAGAGACAGAGTTTCGTGCCGATCGTTTGGTCTGCACGAAACTTTCTTTTTTATCGACACAAAATTCGGTGCGGAGCGGAAACTCCCTTCGATAAACCACTCATACTTTTCCGGACGTCTGCATATAATCTAACAAAACTGGGGAAGGAGAGGGTTTGATGATGGAGCAGACCGGACAGGATGTGTGCCTGTTCTCACGCAGGCGGATGGAGCTTACGGGGATTGAGGAGGTTGAGAGCTTTACGGACGAGCAAATTACGGTATCGTCCGCACTTGGGATGATTGCGGTGGAGGGGAAGAATCTGAAAATCGAGAGCTTCAATACCGAGCATGGGTCCCTGAAAATCAACGGGGAGTTTGACAGCCTGTATTATTACGGAAAGCAGGAGAAGGACGAGAAGAAGGGCGTGTTCGCGCGGCTTTTCAAATGACACAGGAAATCCGGCGCCGGAGAGAGAGGGCGGAACTATGGAAATCTTCATCGGAAAACAGCTTCAGGTTGTTGTATATTCTTTCGTTTTAGGGTTGATTTTCGGCGGATTATACGATATAATAAGAATAGTCCATATTTTATGCGGGATTGCGTCGTATTCGGGAGAGACGGCCGTGATGCGGCGCGGGAAGCTGCCTTTTCTGTTGTTTTTTCTCTTTGATACGGCGTATGTGCTCACTGTCATCGTGGTCTTTTCTGTTTTTCTCTACTGGCAGATGAACGGGATTTTTCGCCTGTTTGTCCTTCTGTCAGCTGTCGCCGGTTTTGCCGTCTACTACGGTACGGCCGGACGTGTCGTCATGTTTTGTTCGGAGACCATTGTACGCTTCCTGCGTCTTGCTGTCCTGTGGACGGTCGTGAAACCGGCACGCTTTGTCTTCGGCCTTCTCCGGCGTACGTTCGTCTTTCTCGGACGACAGACCGTCGGCCGCCTGGTTTCTTGGATCCGGCGCAGGATATGGAAGATACGTTCCGAGCGGATCCGCAGAAAATTTGGGAAAGATATCTGCTTTGCAGCTGTTCATAAAAAGGAACCGACATGAAACTTTTATCCAAAAATATGTTTGTACGCTTCGCGGCGCTGATTGTTGCCGTCGTGTGCGTCACGAGTCTCATTCTCCTGCGCCTTGACAACAACGAAAAGAAGATGCGCGCCGACGCCTTGCGTGAGGAGGTCGAGGAGATGCAGAATTACATCAGCGAACTCGAGGCCGACCTGGAAAAGCCGTTTGACGAGGAATATGTCGCAAAAATTGCGCACGATAAGCTCGGAATGCGCTATCCGCAAGAGGTTATCTTCTACAGCGAGGACGAGGGTTGACGTCCCGTCCGCCGCTCTTACCGATGAAAAACGAAAATTGGGGGAGGAGCTTTGGAAAAGAGTTTCTCCCTCATGCATTTTTCTTTTACAGAATGCATTTTTCGGAGAAGGAATATGAAAAATAACAGAAAGCCAGGCGCCGGGATGGTTGTTGTTTTGGCCGGACTGATACTGACGGTCGCCATCGGCGGAGGGACGGTCGTTCACCTGTACCGCAAAAATTCCGACGAAAGCGCCGCCGCGTCCGTGAAAATCCGCACGCTGATGGACGACATTCTCGACCTTGAATCCGAGATAAACGACCTGAACTGCCGGATCGCCGACCTGCAGAGCGCGCATGAAGATTTCAAAGAGGATTACACGGACCTCCAATCCGATGTCGCCGACATCACCGACGAGCTTTCCGCCAAGGAAGCTGAACTGGAGATTGCCGAGGCCGAGCTGGAAGTCAGAAACCTCCGCATCACTGTGCTGGAGAAACGCCTGAATCAACAGATCAGCAAATACGATACCGCCGTTATTGAAAAAGAACGTCTGGCCGGAGAAACGGAGAAACTGAAAGAACAGATTGCCGTACTGCGGGAGGAGATTGAAGCTTTGCAGGCGTCTCCCGACGAGATTTCCACGGTTGATGCTTCCGTGGATTCCGTGGTGGATTCCGAAGTTCCACCGCAGGACGACCCGTCCCGTCCGGCGTTTGAGCCGGTACCGTTTTTTGAGGATCCTGCCGACCGCCTGTGGTATCTTCTGCAGTACGGCGCGCCCGAGCGCTGGTACGAGGTCGCCGGAGAGGCGGGCGAATATTATCTCGCCTATCCGAAAATCATCGCGTATGGTTATTATGATCTCACAAGCGGTGAGCAGATCGGTTATCATGCCGACAACGTATATTATTCCGCAAGTCTCATCAAAGCGCCCTACATCTACTCCGTCCTGCGCGAAATTTCTGACTTTGAGAAAACCAAAACCGAACGTGACGAAGACGGCCGCATCGTCTATCTTCCCGGAGAGGAGAAATATAACCTCGACGAAGTCTGGACCTACGATGCCGCGACCATGTTGGAAGAAGGTTCCGGAGAAATTCAGGAAATGCCGGACGGAACGCAGATGACGTGGCGGGAGCTGTTTGAATATACGCTTCTGTACAGCGACAACGTCGCTTTTGCCCAGATTCGGGAGCGGTTCGGCATGACGTCTTTTTGGAACCTTGTCGACGAACTGGAGCTTGCGGGTCCCCCGACCGGCTTTATGAACCTTTCCGTCAGCGACTGTCTCAAATTCCTGCGGGAGCTTTATGCTTTTTTTGAAACCGATGATCCGTACGCACAGTTCATGAAGGAAAACATGATGAAATCCAAGCATACCGTGATGATCTGCGCGTCGTTTGAACCGGGAACCGTCCCCCATAAATACGGCTGGGATAAGGACGCCTACCACGATATGGCCATCCTGTACGACGAGCATCCCTACGTGCTGGTTCTTATGACCGACCTCCACGACGGGGAAAAACAGGACAACGATTACATACATGCTCTTGTGGAAACGACGAAGGAAATTCACGCGGCGAAATATGCCGAGTAGTCGGTCGGAATTCTCGGAAAACGAGAAAAATTCTTGTAAAATGCGTGATTGCATTTTCACCGCTGATGCGGTATACTGAATTCACCGGGAAAGACCCTTGCGCAGGGGCAAATTTTCAGATGAATGAGGGAAAATGCAATGAAACTGAATCTTGGCGAAAACCTCCGTAGGCTTCGCAGAGCAAGCAGCATGACACAGGAACAACTGGCGGAACAGCTGGGCGTATCCTTCCAGTCGGTCAGCCGATGGGAAAACGGGTCCACGTATCCCGATATGGAGCTTCTGCCTGCGCTGGCTGCTCTTTTTTCCGTCACGGTCGACGCCCTGCTGGGCATGAGCGATGAGGAACGCCGGAAAAATTTTGATGCCGCGGCTGACCGGCTGCGGCAGGCGCTGTTTGCCGAAGAACAGGACGAGGAGACCATCGTTCGCCTTCTCCGCGAAATGCGCCGCGACTTTATGGATTTTTTCTGCGGCGACGCGTACTACTTCCATGACATTAGCCGCAGCGGAGCCTACCGGTTTCCCGCTGTGATGGAGGAAATGCGGCGCATTACCAACGATGTTCTCCGTCGAAGCGACAGCAATTTTGTCAAAAGCATTTTTATCGAACAGATGGCCGAAATGGAGGACGAGGAACACATCGACGCTTTTCTCCGGCAAAACGCTACCGCGGAGGATCTGTCCGGCAACGCGCTCCTTCGCCGGCGGTATCTTTATCGGAAGGAATACGACAAGCTCGAAAAGCTTCGTCAGGTTCACCTGTATGAGCTGCTGGAAGAACTTTGCAATGAGCGCAGCACGTGGGGCATCCGGGACAGAAAAGCGTACCCGGCGGAATACTGCAAGTATGTAAACGACGCCTGCCTGAACGTTCTGCACGCGGTCTGCGGAGTCACACCCGAACCAAAGCATCCGGTGACCGGCGATGGTTCGCTCGACCTGTTTGCGGATATCCGCCTCAATCTGGGGGCAAAGCGGGTCGCGGCCTGTGCCGGAACGGGAGATATCGAGGAAGCGTTGTGTGCGATGGAGGACTGGGTGTCGCTGTTTGAACAAGTGATGACGGCACCGGAAGGAACCCGGCTTGGCTGCCGTTCGCCGGCAATGGATGTTTTTTCGCCGAAGATGACGGGATACTGGATGCCGATCCGCGGGAAAGAAGAACGGTTCTGCTATCTGAACGACGATGGAGCTTACGAATTTGAGCGTTATGATGATGGAAAGTATTACGGCCTGTTCGATCCGTCCGGCTATGCGAGCTACTTCGCGGAAGATTTTGGAGGCTTTGAATGGATCGATCCGCGGATGCTTGATTCCATCCGTGAGCATCCGCGCTATCAAGCCGCGCTCGAGCGTCTGTACGCACTGATTGAGGTCCGCGAAACGAAAGCGTGAACGGAAACGTACCGCTGCGGTGCAGCTGATTTTCTATTTCTTACAAATGGTATTGATGTTACAAAAGATTGCGATAACTATCATGGGGAAAACCCCTCTTTCTGATTCATTGGTTGTGTATTTAGAATCCATTGTATCAGATTTTGAGGGGTTTTCCCCTTTTCTTTTTTTATCGAACTTACGTCTGAGAATAAAAATTTTCAGATTAACATTTCGTGAACATTTCTTAATCAAATCACAAACAACACCGCAGTAAAATAAAGTCCAATCCAAAACAAAGGAACGCGTCACCGCTGCACAAAAGCGTTTCGAGGACGCAAAAAACAAGGAACACCGATAAACGGGGTACGTCACAGACGACGGACGCGCTTCGTTTTTATGCCTTTCCCCAATGGAACGGAGGAGCATTATGAAACGAAAATTCAGTTATCGGGCAGGAGACAGAACGGTAGAACGAGAATACAATTATATTCCGGTGCGGTATATCATTGCTATTCTCATTACAGTGCTTGAGGTCGCCGCTATCATCGGTATCCTGGTCGCACTGTGTTATTATGTTCCATATTTTTATCTGTTGGCATGGGCAACAGAGGTTGCGTGCGTAGTAAACATTATCGCATCGGATGACAATCCGGATTATAAAATTCCGTGGCTGCTGTTTGTGCTGATTCTGCCCATTGCCGGATTTATGCTGTATTTTATCTTTTATTCCCGTACCTTGCAGAAGCGTTTTATCAGGCGGCTGAACACGATGAAAAACCGTGGATATCAAAAGGACGACGAGCAGCTTTTCACGCAAATGCGGGAAGAAAATCCGCGGGCATACAGTCAGGCGAAAATGCTCTGCAACATATCGGACGCGCACCTGTTTACGGATACAAAACAGACGTATTTTCCGTTGGGTGATGATGTCTACCAGAATATGCTTGATGATCTCGCAGGAGCCAGGAAGTTCATCTACCTGGAATATTTCATTATTGAGGAAGGAAAATTCTGGAACTCCATTCTTGATGTTCTGAAGGAAAAAGCGAAGCAGGGTGTTGAAGTGCGGGTTTTGTATGACGATGTAGGATGTATGTGCACTCTCCCCGGCGATTATCCGAAAACCCTTCGCTCCTACGGCATTCAGGCGACGCCCTTTTCCCGTTTGAGAGGCGCTGCCGACAGCGAATTCAACAATCGGAGCCACCGGAAAATTCTGGTAATCGACGGAAACATCGGCTATACCGGCGGCATCAATTTAGCGGATGAATATATAAACGAAATGGTCAAATACGGACACTGGAAAGATACCGCTGTTCGTTTGGAAGGGGAAGCCGTCTGGGAGTTGACGAAGCTGTTCCTTGTGGATTTCGGAATCAATGTCCGGAAGCTTCCTGACGACCGGAATGACCTTTACCCCTCCTGCCAGAATGGCGGCGAGCCCGGCTATATGGTTCCGTTTGGCGACGGACCGAATCCGATTTACACTCGGCGCGTCGGGAAAAGTGTGATTCAGAATATGCTGTACGGCGCGACAAAATCCGTGTATATGACCACACCGTATCTCATCATCGACAACGATCTCTGCCAGGATATCGAAAATACCGCGCTTCGAGGCGTCGATGTTAAAATTATTGTTCCGCATATTCCAGATAAGAAAATTGTGTTCGGTATGACGCGCAGCTTTTATAAACGTCTTATGGATGCAGGGGTTGCGATATACGAATACAAACCCGGATTCATTCACGCGAAAAGTTATCTGGCTGACGATGAGATTGCCATGATCGGTACCATCAATCTGGACTACCGCTCGCTTGTGCATCACTTTGAAAACGGGGTATGGATGTACAACTGCAGCCTTGTCCGCGATTTACGTTCCGATTTCGACGACACGCTCGCAAAATCGATCCGCATCACGCCGGAGATGCTGAAGACGAATGTGATCCAAAAGTCGATTCGTTCCATTGTCAGGATTTTCGCCCCAATGCTGTAAGGATAAGGAAGTAACCATGGGAAAGATCCTGCATGAAATGTATAGCATATTAAAACGCGGTGAAAAAGAAACGCTGATTCGTCCGTCCGGCTCCACACGTGGTATTAACATGATTTCCTGCGGAGAATATTTTGTCCTCGATTTCAAACAGAACTTTGCGTCGGATCAGTATGTGAAAGCATTGGGGGTCCAGCTTGAAAAATCGGGTAATGCGTATCAGGCAAGCAAAGGGATCCCGTTTATTCCCCAGGTAATCACCTGAAAAAAGAGACAGGAAAGAAAAGGAGATGTAAAACATGAACGCTATTGAAATCCGAAATCTGTCAAAGAGCTTTCGCGGAATGTATGCGCTCGATCATCTGAACATGACCGTGCCCGTGGGAGCAATCTACGGCTTCATCGGTGAAAACGGAAGCGGGAAATCGACGACGGAAAAACTCATCTGCGGGCATCTTGTTCCGGATGCAGGGGAGATTAAGCTGTTCGGGAGAGATTACAGGGACGCCGGAGTCAGGGTACGGGTCGGAGCTCTGATTGAAAACGCCGGTTGTTTTCCGAATTCCAGAGTGTGGGACAACCTGATGA
>JBJFGC010000344.1:0-2395 GCA_051892315.1 Eubacteriales bacterium | reverse complement strand
ATTTTAAGTTTTGCGGGGAACCTTTTTTCCGAAAAAGGTTCCCCGACTTACAAAATCCATTGAAACCATAACCAGAAAGGAAACCACTATGCTCTTTAACTTACAAAACGGCGATGCAACCGCGGTTGTACGTTCGCAGGGTGGCGAACTCATCTCGTACATCTGTGACGGCATTGAATATGTCTGGCAGGGAATTCCGGAGCATTGGAAAGGGCAGGCGCCCATCCTGTTTCCGGTCTGCTGTTCCCCGAAGGACGGGAAAATGGCGCATGGCGGCGTGGAGTATCCCATGCCGAAGCATGGCTTTGCGAAAGACGGTGACTTTGCGCCGGTGTACCTTTCCAAGACAAAGGTCATTCTGGAGCAGCGCGAAACGGACGAAACCCTTCGCATGTTCCCGTTCTGCTATTCCCTCAAGGCAGAGTATACGCTTCGTGCAAACGGCTTTGACGTGCGGTTTCTCGTGAAAAATCTGGATAAGAACGAAATGACCTTCTGCATCGGCGGACATCCCGGCTTCAACTGCCCGATGACCGCGGAGGACGGCGGCTTTGAGGATTACAGCCTGTACTTTGAGGATGCTGCGGGCTGTACGGTTTCCATCACGAAAAACGGCTTCATGGACGCCTCCGTTCCCAAGTGCGACCGCCTGCGCGGAACGAACGAGCTTCCCCTGAAGTATTCTGATTTCGACAACGACGCGATGATTATCGAACATCTGCCCAAAAAGTCCGTGCGGCTCGTATCCCGCCGTACAGGACACGGGATCCGCTTCGATTTTGACGGTTTTGACGCGCTCGGCCTTTGGACGCCCGACCATAAGCATTCGCCTTTTCTCTGCCTTGAGCCGTGGAACGGTCTGCCGGCGGATGTCGAAGAAACCACCGATGCGAAGAGTAAAAAATATGCCATCACCATCGCTCCGGGTGAGGAATACGCAACCGGGTACCGCGTGACGGTCCTTTCGTAATTTCCCGTATGACGTACGATTTGTGCAGCGTGCAGACGGTACGCTCCCTGCTGGAGCGGTACGGTCTCGCACCGAAAAAAGGCTTCGGTCAGAATTTTCTGATCAACCCCACTGTGCCGGAGCGGATTGCTGAGCTTTCCGTCTCGTTTGCCGACCGTGGGAGGCCGTCCGGGGTTCTCGAAATTGGCCCCGGAGTGGGCGCCCTAACGCAGTACCTCGCAGGAGTGTACGATAAAGTGGTTGCGGTGGAGATCGACCACGGCCTGATTCCCCTGCTTGGAGAGGTTTTCGCAGGGGTGGACAACGTTACCGTTGTAGAAGCAGACTTTATGAGCCTTGAACTGCGTGCCTTTCTGCAAGAGCAGTTCGGCGACCTTCTTGCAGCTGGAGGAACGGTCGGAGTTTGTGCGAATCTGCCGTATTACATTACGACTCCGGTCATCATGAAGCTGTTGGAAGCGTTCCCTCTGACGAAAAAAATTCCGCTGTCCTCTCTTGTTGTGATGATTCAGCTTGAGGTGGCACGCCGTCTGGCAGCAACACCTGCGCAGCCCGATTACGGCTCCATTTCCGCGGAAATTGCCCTCCGTGCCAACGCGAAAAAACTGCTCGACGTTGGGGCAGGGAACTTTCTGCCGGTCCCGAAGGTTGCCTCGGCGGTGGTTGGCATCGTTCCGCATGGCGGAATCCGTGAGGTTTATCCCGATGCGCCGGCGGACGACGCTGCTTGTCTGCGGTTTTCTGCGCAGGTATCGGAGCTGATTACCCTTGCCTTTGGACAGCGCCGCAAAACATTCCTCAATGCGGTCAGCGAGAAGTATCCGAAGGAAAAAACCGCCGCCGTTCTGGAAGCGTGCGGCATTCGTCCGGATATCCGCGGTGAAAAGCTGTCCGCGGCAGATTTTTGCCGTCTTACGGACCTTCTGAACCGGTGAATCTATGAAACTAAGGAAGAACTATGGCAAAACAGAACTATCTTGAGTGCGGAAAAGCCGTTTCCACGCACGGAGTGCGCGGAACGCTTCGGCTGGAATCGTATTGCGATGAACCGGAGGTCCTCGCAAAGCTTCGCAGACTGTATGTAAAAAATTCCTCCGGCGAATACGAATGCAGAAAGGTCCGCGCAGCGTCCGTTCAGAAAAACATGGTGCTGTGTACTCTGGAGGCCGTGACCACACTGGAGGAAGCCATCCGCTACAAGGGCACCGTATTTTACGCTGACCGCGCGGATCTCAAGCTGTCCGACGGCGCTGTTTTTATCGCAGATCTGCTTGGACTGGAGGTCATCGACCATGCTTCCGGTGAAACATATGGTACGCTGGCCGAGGTCATTTCCCCGGGCGGCCGCGATGTTTACGTGGTGAACGATAGGAACGGTGGGAGCTTCATGATTCCGGCCGTTCCGGAATTTATCAAATCGATCGA
>JBJFGC010000343.1:0-2408 GCA_051892315.1 Eubacteriales bacterium | reverse complement strand
AATCCTCGTGGGCAATCCCTGTCGGCAAATGGAGAAAAAAGGCAGGAGAGAGGGTGTCCAGAATCGGCTTTCGCGCCGCCACTGCCGCGCTGTATCTTGGATTGTGAGAGGTTGGAACGCTGGTCTGCGCCGCGTCGTCCGTATTTTCCGTGAGTTTCGCAAGCAGCCGTGTACCGTCCGCAGGCTCTCCGGCCGTTTCAGACGCGGGAAGACTGCTGAACGCCTTTTGCAGCCTTCCACAGACCTCGCCGAGGCTGCGCAACTGTTCGGCCGTCACGGTTTCCGGTGTTTCCGCGCGTCCTTCGCAGAAGGTCATGACCATATAGACGGTTCCGTCATCCAGATACCGAAGCGGGCGTCCGCCGGAGAGAAGTATTTCCGGACACGGAACGCCCGCTTTTCCGACGCGGATCTGGCGTTCGAGTGCGGCCTCGATTTGCACAAGGTGTTCGGGCCGGAAGCGTGTCCGGCTGAACTGCTTCACGAGAAACGGGCCGCGTGCGGTGTGGATTTTCCATTTCCGGTTCAGCCAGCCGCCATCGACCGGGATGGCGTCGGTAGGGGTGAGACAGTAAGCGGCGGGCAAATCCAAACAAATGGCGCGGTCCATAGTCCTATATCCCATGTGGTCCTCCGAAAAACGAACGCCACCTGCACGAACACAGGTGGCGTATAGGTTATTCCATGATCCGTAGGGGAATCGAACCCCTGTTTACGCCGTGAGAGGGCGTCGTCTTAGCCTCTTGACCAACGGACCGTTTTGCGGAACGACCCTATTATAGCACAGTCCTTCCGCGATTGCAAGAGTTTTTTTAAAAAAATTTGGGCAAATTCAGGAAAAATCCGCCGCGGACAAAAACGTTTTGTCTTGGCTCAGTTATCCGCAACGATGCCCTGCATTTTGCGTGCCCAGTCGACGATGGCCTGACGTTCTTCGAGACTGATCTTTTTTCCGAAAATGCCGCACTTTTTGAGGTAGTAAGCCTCATCAAGGACGTTGGTGCCGGCTTCCTTGAGAATGTCGCGGAGCGTCTGTTCGCCTTCGCTGTGTTCAGGGCCGTCGATCACGAGAGCGACGTTCTGGGCACGGTTCGGATACAGCTCGCTGCAGAACCGTCTTACCTGGTCGTTCGGCTCGCCGTTCAGGGTGACGACGATGAGCACCAGGCGTTCTTTATCGGCCGGATATGCCGGCGGAATATCGTTGACCAGGCATCCGCATGCCTGTCCGATTGCTTCCGCATAGGTGACAACCTTCCCTTTTTTGGAAGAATACATAACTCGCATTTTCATAATGAAAAACCTCCGTCTATTCGCTGGAATATTGAAATTCACTTATCTAATATTATATCATATTCCGCCCTGATTTTGATAGGTTCTGAAGCCAAATTTCGCAATTTTGTAGGATTGTACAAAAAACGGGGAAAAAACTGTGGAATATGGAAAATATCTTTGTGGAGGTGTTTCCGGGCACGCCGGCCGGGCTGCTCAGAAAAAATCCTCCTTTCCATATTGACAGAACCGAATGCGTGTGATAAACTAAAGGCGACCACATTATCGAAAGGCAGATACCAAACCATGCTTATTACTGTTATTGGAAGGGGCCACTCCGGAACGAGATCGATGTCGCATACATTGACCGCCAGCGGTGTTTTTATGGGGGAACCGCTGAATGGTTCCGGCGACCTGCTTCCGCCTCAGAAAATGTACGACGCCTGCCGCGTTTTTGCGGAATATGTCACCTATGAGGGCGGCAACCGTTGGGATTTCAGCAAGGTTCAGACTTGTCCCATTCCGACGGAATTTACTACCCTGATTGAAGAGTATCTTCATAGCGTCCTTCAATCAAACGCCGAAAATAAGGGCTGGAAAATTCCCGAGACAACCCTCGTCTATCCGTGGATTGTCCGTATGTTCCCCGAAATCCGATACATCTTCTGGGTCCGTGACCCGCGCGACTGCATCCTCGGCAGCCACCTCACAGATGATCTCGGCGATTTCGGCATTCCTTACGAAAAAACCGACGACGTTCGCTGCAACCGTGCCATCAGCTGGCTCTACCAGAGAGAGATCGTGCGCGCAACCCCCACGCCGAAATATGCAATTTCCGTTCGCTTTGAGGATATGGTCTTCGATCAGGATCGTACCCTCGCGCGTCTGTCCGATTATCTCGGTATCCCGATGGCAAAAATCGAAATGCGTCCCGACTCCGTCGGCCGCTATAAAACCGATGCCGGCGTCCATATGTTCGACTTCTTTGAGAGCGATATGAAGGACCTCGGTTATGAACTGGAATAATTCCAAATCTCTATCTCTGTAACACGAAGGCTGGGTGACGAACGGATGCGCTGCACCCAGCCTTGTCCTGTTGTTTATGGAGCGTTTTGGAAGATAAGGACGCGGGGAAG
>JBJFGC010000342.1:0-2408 GCA_051892315.1 Eubacteriales bacterium | reverse complement strand
GAAAGTTTTTGAGGTGGGGTCCGGGGAGGGGCTTTTTTCAAAAAGCCCTCCCCGGGAAACTCCTTTCTGCACTTTTCCACAGGAAGTTTCAGCCGGCGGTCTGAAGCAGGATGGCTTCGCCGGGGCCGAGTGTGATTTCGGAGGCGGGCATATCCTCAAAAATTCCGTTTTTCATGACGGTCAGGGGGGCGGAGGCATGAAGCCGGAAGGTGCGGGGAGCGAGAAAGTCGCGGTTGACGAGGTACAGGCTGCCGTCGTCGAAGAAGCCGGCAACGCCGCAGTCGCCGTCGATTTTCTGCACTTTTCCACAGGATGCAAACGCGGCTGCGCCCGGCTCCGGGGTTCCGATGTGGTACACGGCGGTGGAGCGGCGGCGGAACAGGTACTCGCCGGCGGGACGGATTTCCCGGTTGATGGACTGCACGTCGTAGTAGTGCTGCATTTTCCGGCCGGTGGTGTCGCACATGGCGTTGGTCCACTGCCAGTGCTCGTCGTGGGCGGGTTCCCAATAGGTGAAGTAGGAGATGCGGCGCATTCCGTAGGCGAGACACATGTTGACCTCCCACAGAAGCTCGCTGCGGGTCAGGTTGCGGTAGGGGCCGTGTTCGGTGAGCAGGACAATCAGCATGGCGTCGAGGCTGTATTTGAGGGCGATACGGCGGACCTCCTCGATGTTTTCAAAGAAGCCGCCGCGGTTCACGGTGGTTTCGGCGGACAGGCGGATGAGGCGTTCGCGCTCGTCCACGGCGTTCTCAAGGCTCGCAAGGGTCTGGCGGCGGTTTTCGCGGCCGAGAAAATGGTAGTGGTCGTAGCTGAGGAAATGCGGACGGACGACGTTCACGAATTCCTCCAGGTGGGAGCGGTAATCGGGGCTGCCGAGCTGCTCGGGGCTGGCGTAATTCGGGAACAGGTTGATGACGGTTTCCTTCTCCGGCGAATAGCGGCGGAAAGCGTTGACGATGGCGGCGAGGATGGGAAAACGGGCGGCGTTCGGCTCGTCGGTGATGTCCCAGCCGGCGACGTTGTCGAAGTCCGCGTAATCCGCGGTGATCTGCCGGATGGTTTCGTCCGCGGCGGCAAGGTCCCCGCTTGCGAAGACTGCACCGATGCGCGGATCGTGCACAACGGCGCGCAGGCCGTAGCGGCGGAGCAGCGAGAGGGCGGTGCGGTTGGCGGCAAGGTCGGCGGCGAGCGGGACGAGGGTGATTCCGGCCGCGGCGATGTCGGCGATGACCTCCGGCTTTGTGATGTACTCCCGGAACGGTCCGTGGAAGTAGGTGATGTCAAACGTATTCATGAAAAACCTCCTCTGGATACGGATTTTTATGGGTACACTATAGCAAAATCCTGTGGGAAAGTCAAGAGGCAAGCTCCGCGGAGGGGAGAAAAAACAAAAAACACAATCGTCGGAACGATTGTGTTTTTACGCAAGATCCAAGCAGCTTCTGTGTTATACAATATAATTACATAGTAAAGATTATGTATTTACAAACATTGATTTTTGTGCTATACTGGATACGGAAAGAGGTGATCATATGGCACAAACACTCATTAACATCCGTATGGATGAAGAACTCAAGAGAAGCTTTGACAAGGTATGCAGTGAACTCGGAATGAATATGACGACAGCTATCACAATATTTGCCAAAAAAATGGTTCGTGAAAACCGGGTTCCGTTTGAGGTTTCGATTGACCCGTTTTACTCTGAAAAGAACCTTCAATCACTCGAAGAAAGCAAAAAGCAGCTTGAGAGCGGCAACACCGTTGTTAAAACTCTTGATGAATTAAGGGCTATGGAAGATGAGTAAAATTGTGTTCACGGAACAGGCATGGCAAGATTATTTATACTGGCAGACGCAGGATAAAAAGACCTTGAAACGAATCAATCAGCTTTTGGAAGATATCGAAAGAAACGGTTACAACGGAATTGGCAAACCTGAGCCATTGAAAGGCAATCTCACAGGATATTGGAGCAGACGAATCGACGATTCCCAGAGAATTGTTTATCGTCTGACCGGCGAATTCATAGAGATTCTTCAATGCAGAGGACATTATTAAAGCGACTGCCTTTCGAATCGGCAGTCATGCAGACCCAATCATATGCAAAAAAAAACGAAGTATTTACGGTAAAATACTTCGTTTTTTACGCAAAGGGTGGGATTCGAACCCACGGTCGGTTATTAGCCGAACACACGATTTCCAGTCGTGCGCCTTAGACCAGCTCAGCCACCTTTGCATGTGTGCTGTGTCTACTCAGACACCGTATTCAATTACGCCGCTTCATGCAGCTTTTAAATTATACCACACCCCCTCCTGCTTGTCAAGAGGAAAAACGAATTTTTTTGAAATTTTCTGTTATGGTACAATAGATAAGTAACAGAAATAAAATAGAAAAGACAACTCAAAAA
>JBJFGC010000341.1:0-2420 GCA_051892315.1 Eubacteriales bacterium | reverse complement strand
AACCATCGAGGGTCTGAACGCGCCGGTCATCTACATCGAGGCCAAAACCGACAACATCCAGCGCGGCGTCTACACCGACTGCACCGTGTCCGTGACAAGCGACGTGAACAAGTACAACGAGCGGAACCTCGCCGCCCAAATCCGCGGCCGCGGCAACAGCACGTGGGGGTACGAGAAAAAGCCGTACCGCCTGAAATTTGAGGAAAAGGTCGACCTGTTCGGCATGGGCCGCGCGAAGGACTGGGTTCTTCTCGCCAATACGGTCGATATGTCCATGCTGCGCAACTTTACGGTTTACCGGATGGCGCAGGAGTTCTCCGGACTCAAGTATACCACGGACGCCCGGTTCGCGCACGTCTACCTGAACGGGGACTACCGCGGCCTGTATCTGGTCGTGGAGCAGGTGGAGGTGGGGACCAACCGTGTGGCCGTCGGCGACGGCACCACGGCGGACGGGACTCCGGCGGAACCGGAGGAATGCGGGTTCCTTCTGGAATGCGGGAACGGCGGTTCCAACGACGGCCAGTGGGTCTTCTGGCCGCGTTCCCAAAAGAGTGTCTGGATTGACCATGTGGTCATCAAAAGTCCCGACGCGGGCGTGATTACCTCCGCGCAGGCGTCCTACATCGAGGATTACTTCAATCAGGTCATGAAGGCCATCGGGGACGACGATTTTGACACGCTGTGCGAGCTGGTGGACATCCAGTCGTTTGTGGACTCGTTCATCTGTACGGAATACATCCTGTCGGGTGACATGGGCTGGGTCTTCTTCGCGTACAAGGAGCCGGGCGGCAAGCTGTTCCTCGGTCCCCTGTGGGACTACGACCAGGCTGCCGGCTGTTCGGAACACGGCGGAGCGAATTACAGGGGCTGGATTGCGGCGTCCGAACACACGTGGTACACGAAGCTGATCGAAAACGAACAGTTCCGCGCGCTCGTCACCGAACGCTGGCTGGAAAAATACGACTACATCCACAGCATCCCGGAGATGCTGTACGAAACGGCGTCCTATTACGAAGCGGACATCGACGCAAACTACACCCGCTGGGACGGCTTCCTCGGTTCCAAACAATGGCGCAGCCTTCCGGAGGTCGACGCGCTGAAAACCTATCCGGAACACGTGGACTATCTCGTAACCTGGCTGAACAACCGCGTCGCGTGGATCGAGAAGGATCTGGGGATTGCGGAGTGAGAAAATCTGCGGGAAACTTTTGCGGTATCCTTTCTTTTAACGTGTGTTCGATGGGATTCGCGGGGGAAACTTTTTTGAAAAAAAGCTTTCCCCCGCACCCCCTTCAAAAAACTTTAAACGGAAGGAATCGACAAAGTTTGTGCAAATTTTTTGCTTGATTTGCACGACATCCTGCAGCTGTTCTTCTTTTGAAAGTTTTTGAGGAGGGGTTCGGGGAGAAACTTTTTCGGAAAGTTCCTCCCCGATTTACATTATGTCAAATCAATTTCTCCCCGTTTCGCCGGATGAGGTGAACGGAACGGTGGATTTTGTTTATGTGAACGGGGATGCGTACGTGGACCATCCCTCGTTCGGGGCGGCGATCATCGGACGGGTGCTGGAGGACGCCGGATTTTCCGTGGCGATGCTCTGTCAGCCGGACTGGCGGACAACGGACGAATTCAAAAAGTTCGGAAAGCCGCGGCTCGGATTCCTGGTGTCGTCCGGGAACATTGACTCGATGGTCGCGCACTATACGGCCGCCAAAAAACGCCGGAGTGAGGATTACTACAGTCCCGGATGCCGCGCCGGACTTCGGCCCGACCGCGCGGTGATCGTCTACTGCAACCGGATCCGCGAGGCATACGGCGACGTCCCGATCCTCATCGGCGGACTGGAGGCCTCTCTGCGCCGGTTCGCCCATTACGATTACTGGTCCGACAAGGTGCGCCGGTCCGTTCTGGTGGACAGCCGCGCCGACATTCTCATGTACGGTATGGGGGAACGTTCCGTCGTTCGCCTGGCGCAGCTTTTGGACCGGGGCGTTCCCGTCAAGAAAATCCGGGACGTGCGCGGGACGGCCTATCTTGCGGCACGGGAGGACGCGATTTTCTTCCCCTGCGCCGGCCGTCTGGGCGAAAAACTCGAAGACGGTGCGGTTGACGGGTACAGCTACGACGAACTCAAAACGGATAAGACGGTCTACGCCGAGGCGTTTCGCGTCCAGTACATGAACAACGACGCGGTAAACGGCCGCGCCATCGTGGAGTATTACGACGACCGGATGCTTGTTGTCAATCCGCCGCAGCCGCCGCTGGAACGGGAGGAGCTGGACCATGTCTACGCGCTTCCCTACACGCGGACGTATCATCCGATGTACGAGGAAATGGGCGGCGTTCCGGCCATCGCGGAGGTCCGCTTTTCGATTACGCACAACCGCGGCTGCTTCGGCGGCTGCAACTTTTGCGCT
>JBJFGC010000340.1:0-2425 GCA_051892315.1 Eubacteriales bacterium | reverse complement strand
TACCATGGAATCTGATACAATCGGTGATACATAATCATGGATATGCTGTCCTTAGCGAACGAGCTGCTGGAACAAAAACCCCTGTACCAGAACCCGCTGCGGGGGATTTCTCCCTTTCATGTGTGCCGCGGTCTTACGGCTCCGTTTGGCTTTCACTGGCATGGGGAGATTGAAATCATTTACGTCTTCTCCGGACAGGTCGATGTGATGGCGGACAATACTCTGTGGCATCTGGAAGCGCGGGACGCCATCTGCATCAGCAGCGCGGCGGTTCATGCCATTCTGCGCACCACACGGGAGAACGACGCGCTGGTGATGGAAATGGGGTTTCCCCTGCTTGGAGCGGACTTTTCGGCCCTGTCGGAGGGGTTCTTTGCCGAGCCGCTGATTCGTTTTTCCGAGGAAAGCGATTCGCTGGGCAATCCGCTGGTGAAAAAGGAGCTGGAGGAAATTTTCCTCGCCCTTTCCGGAGAACCGGTCTGCCAAATTCCGTCAACGGAGCAGCATCCGGGCGACGCGTGGATGGCCAGCCGGTTCCGGGTTTGCGCATACCTGTACCGGATTGCCGGACTTCTGACGGAAAACATACGCATGGTGGAAGCGCCGCCGCAGAAAGAGCGTCAGGCGCAGGGAATGCGGGCGGTACAGTGCGTCCTGAACTTTGTGCGGGAGGCATACGACCAGCCCATCACCGTCGAGCGGGCGGCGGCAATGGCCGGTTACGAGAAAACCCGCTTCTGCCAGCTGTTCAAATGGGCGGTCGGCGTCCCGTTTCATCGCTATCTGACCGCTTTCCGCCTGGACATCGCCTGCTCCATGCTGCGTGACGGCAGCCGTTCGGTTTCCGAAATCGGCGACGCGGTAGGCATTCACCACGCCAAAACCTTCTGCCGCCTGTTCCGCTCCGCTTATGGCATGACGCCGACGGAGTACCGGGAGGGAGAGAAAGGCGGAGAAAAACCGATGTGAAACAAGGTTTCCGGGTTCGTGCGGCATCTGTGGATATAACAAAATCAATTTCCGTAGAGGAGGATCCTTTTATGAGTACGATTTTTCGGGCGGGCGCGGCCAGAGAGGAGATTACGCCCGCGGTAGGAACGCTGCTGTTCGGGTACAATCCGCATCAGGTCAGCACGTCCATTCACGACCCGCTGTACGTGACGGCGGCTGCTTTTGAGGAAGGAGGCGAGCGCGTCCTGTTGCTGACGGTTACGGTCTGTGAATTCCAGACCGCTCTGGCGCAGGAGATCCGGGAGAAAACAGGCGAGGCCTGCGGGATTCCCGCGGCGAACGTTCTTCTGTCGGCCACCCATACCCATTCGGCTCCCAACGTAGCCGGTATGGAGGGTTGGGGCGAGGTCAACCGTCCGTACTGCGACGAGATTTTGATTCCCGCGATTCTGCGGGCGTCCCGTCAGGCGATGGAAAACCTGCGTCCGGCGGAAATCGGTGCTGCGTGCACCGAAAGTCAGGTCGGCATCAACCGCCGGCAGCTCAACCGGGACGGGAGCATTTCCCTCGGACAGAACCCCTGGGGCTGCTATGACCCGACCATGACCGTCGTGTCCATCCGCGGCACCGACGGGACGGGCATTCTGAACCTGATTCATTACGGCTGCCACGGCACCGCCGCCGGCTGCAATCGGGAAATTTCGCGCGACTGGTCCGGCATCATGACGGACTGCCTGGAGCGGGAAACCGGTGTTCTCACGGCCTACTGGAACGGCGCGGAGGGCGACGTCGGTCCCCGCCTGACCAACGGCGCCACCGTCGGCAACATCACCTACGTGGAGGAGCTGGGCGGCGTGGCAGCCGCAGACGCGTTCCGCGCGTGGCGCTCGATCCGCTCGTACCATCCGGGTCACCTGACCCTGTACAAGGGGGAGGTCCGCCTTCCCTATAAGACCCTGCCTTCCTTAGAGGAGGTTCGCGCCAAACTCGACGGATACGACAATCCGGATGCCCTGATCAACGTACAGCGCATGGAATACGCGCACTGGCGCGACGTGGAGGCGACGCTGTCCGCAGGAATCACAGACCATCCGACGCATTTTACCTTTGACCAGACCCTCGTCTCGCTCGGCGAAATCCTTCTGGTTCCGTTCCCCTTTGAAATGTTCTCGGAAATCGCCATCCGTATGGCCGCCTATACTCCGTGGCCCCATACCCTATGCCTTTCCTGCACCAACGGCTCCAATGCCTACCTTCCTTCCCGCGACCAGCTCTGCCGCGGCGGCTACGAAGTCCTCTGCTTCCTTTTCAACAACGTCTACAGCATGACCGACGACGCTGACGAACAGATCCTGCGCGAAAATCTGCGGATTCTGGGAATTTGATGAAGCGGAGAAGAACCCATCGAATAACGTGCATTGGACGGGGAGGGCTTGACGGGGAGGGCTTTTTGAAAAAAGCCCCTCCCCGGACC
>JBJFGC010000339.1:0-9649 GCA_051892315.1 Eubacteriales bacterium | reverse complement strand
AAGAACCTCAGCAGACGAGAGAACCTGACTCAGGAACATAGCCTGATTCTGAGAAAAATAGGTCTGCATTGCCGTTGCGATATCCAGTGTATCGCCGTAATTGTTCAGCGAGTAGTCCCAGCAGGCCGCACTGTCCTGGACAAACGCAGTAACCATCTCCGCCGCGTTCACCAGACGTTCGCTCATGAAGGTCACCGTCGGGAAGCCGTTTTCATCACGCGCGGTGTATGGAATTTCAAAGCTCTGCACCATGGCGCGGATCATATTGCCGTAGGTCAGCAAACCGTACTGGTCCGCGCTGTCCATGACACCGTTGGCGTCAAGATCGCTGTAGCATCCCTCTGCAATGGCCGCCATATTTTCCCATGTCCATGTACCCTGGCGTACCATAGCATACAAATCACCAACGGCATAATTCGCCGCAAGCTGCTTGTTGAAAAGAAAGACGCACATGTTTTCAATCGAGGTCAACGCAATATCGCCTGTGGCAAGATAGAGGTTGCCTCCGACCTGCATATTGTCCGTGAAGCCGGCATCCCACCACGGCTTTGCAAAGTCAAGATACTCACAGTCGTGCAGATTTGTGAAAAGTCCTTCTCCCGCCATTGCCATCGCATAGTTTGCCGATGCCGCAATCATGTCAAATTCGCCGTCCTGCGCCATAACGCTATTGCGGATCGTGGACTTGAAGGTTTCCTGAGTCGACCAGCTTCCGGTCACATCTTTGATCTGAAGATTGAGATTGAAGCGTTCACCCACCTCTGCGTTCCGGTTGTAAATCGCGTCATCCACCACTTCGCCGGTCAGATCGGAGGAAAATTCGTATAAGAACTCCTGCCGAACCAGGACGTTGAAATCCACGGCCCCATAATCTTTTTCCGGCAGCTCATCGGAAAGTTCCGTTTCGGGTAGTTCCGTCTCTGAGATTTCCGGAGAGTCCATCTCTGTGTCCTTTTCTCCGGAGCCTGCAGCATCGGGGGTATCCGTATTTTCACCGCAGCCGGCAAAGGAACCGGCAAGAAGCAGCAGGGCAAGAACGCAGGTCAGCAATTTTTTCATCGTCATGATGATTCCTTTCCGCTATACTGTTGGGCACAAAAAAGATAAGAAAAGTGTCATAGCATAGCATAAAAATTTTTGTGTTTCGGTGTGCTTATCAAAAGATGTAGATTTTACATTGTCCTGCTCCTTCCCACTTGAATCACGGAATTGTTTCGCTCATTATAGCATAAAGGATTGCAGTTCGCAAGACAAAATGTATTGTTTTTTTCAAAAAAATTCAGCGCCAATGCAAAAGAAATGCTGCGCTTCCGGCCGTGTTTTGCTTTCTCATTGACATCGCTCGTTCTTTGAGGTATAATGAGGCAGAATCCTATGTGCCGTTGCAGCGATGATCGCGGCTCTGCCCCATTGGGTCGGGAAATCGGACAAAACCATCCGGACGCTCGGACCCTTCTGCCGCTCTTTCCGCTGGGCCCATTCTGAAGGAGGTACGGAACGGATTTTCTGCCTGAGCGCAGTTTCATCCGTTCCCATCCAAAAAATGAACAATACGTACAGCATTCAGGTGAATTTTCAGCGTGACGTCGGTGTCATCAAACCGATGCACGCAGTCAATAACGCGCCGACCGTCCCGGATGATCGGTATGGGTTATACGGGAAATTGCAGGAGGCGGAAATTCCGTATGTCAGACTTCACGATACGGGCGGAGCCTTCGGCGGTTCGCATTATGTGGATATCGACAACATTTTTCCCGATTTCAGCGCCGATGAAAACGACCCCGCGTCGTACGATTTCGCGTTTACCGATGTTCTCCTGTCCGGACTGGTGCAGCATGGCGTCAAGCCCTTCTACCGTCTGGGGGCGACCATTGAAAACCATCACCGGATTCGTGCCTACCACATTTATCCGCCGAAGGACTTCGGCAAATGGGCGCGGATCTGCGAGAAAATCATCCGTCATTACAACGAGGGATGGGCCGGCGGATTTCATATGGGAATCGAATACTGGGAAATCTGGAACGAACCGGACAATGAGCCGGAGATTCAGGACAACCCCATGTGGAAGGGAACCCGGGAGCAGTTTTTTGAACTGTACCGTACGACTTACGGTCATCTGAAATCCTGTTTTCCGGAGCTGAAAATCGGCGGCTACGCTTCCTGCGGCTTTTATGCGCTTTCCGACGCGGATGTTTCCAAAACGGCTCACTCCAGTCCGCGGACGGAGTATTTTATCGAATTTTTCCTTGCATTTCTGCAGTACATTCGGGAAAACCGGGTGGGACTGGATTTCTTCTCGTGGCACAGCTACGCGGATATTCCGAGCAATGTCCGGTATGCGGAGTATGTCCGCGGGAAGCTGGACGAATACGGGTATCCCGACTGTGAGGTGATCTTCAACGAATGGAACACCGGAACGCAAAACCGGGGAACCCAGAAGGACGCGGCGGATCTACTCACGCTCATGTGCCGGATGCAGAACACTCCCACGGATATGTGCATGTATTACGACGGTCAGATGGCGTCAAGCTACTGCGGCCTCTTTGATCCCGTAAAGCATGATGTGTTCCATGCCTATTATGCGTTCTGGATGTTCGGAAGGCTGTATCGCCTGAGAAGACAGGCGGAATGTACGGTCGGGGGAGAGGGCGTGTACGCGCTGGCGGCTTCGGACGGCGGAACCTATGGGATTGCTGTGGTCAATCACACGGCGGAGAATGCGGAGCTTCATCTGCAGGTTCACGGCGCCGGGAAATTCCATGTCTTCCGCGTGGAAGAAACAGCGGTGGGTGACGGCGGAACGTGGGAAAACGGTCCCGTTCTTCTTCCGCCGTACGGCATGGCATACTTTGAGGCGTGACCGCTGCTTCCGAAAAGGACGGCGAAGGGGCCGCGGGAAGCTTTTTGTATTTTTACAATTTAACACTTTACTTTATTAAATCAATAGGGTATAATAGGAACATTCCAAAAACATTCCGCGGAGGACGGCAAAAAAGAAACGGAGGAATCCCATGGCTGACGGATACCGTGCCCTCGCTCCGGTGTACAACCGGCTCAACGACACCGTCGACTACGCAGCATGGGCGGATTCTCTGGAACGGTGCATCGAACGGTTCGGAACGAAAAAGCCCGGCGCGGTTACGGTATGATCACCCTTGACCTGTCCGGGGACATGCTGGCGGAACCGGCTGTCGAAATCCGGCGATGTCGTGGATTTTTACCTGACCGTGTACGAAGAAAACGAGGACGGCGTGGAACGGGAACGTGCGTACGGTCTGCGGTCAATCAAAAATTCTCTGAAAAAATGCGGACTGGAACTTCTGAACGTTTCGGCAGGGTATCATTTTGAAGAACCCGGCGAAACGTGTGAACGATGGTACATCACGGCAAAAAACTATGGACTATAAATACACAGAAAAAGAAGATTTCTCCTTTCTTGCCAGCGGAAATGTCATCAAGCATTTCTCGGGCATGCCCTGTTTTCCGGTCCGTCCGGGACTTGAGCTGTTTGAAAGGGCCTATCATCTCATCGAAAAAGAAAAAATTACCGTATACGATCCCTGCTGCGGCAGCGGATTCAGCCTGACGGTGCTTGGAATGGTGAAGCAGAAGAAAATCGACTCTCTGTACGGCTCCGATATTGACGCAGCCTGTCTGGAAGCCGCTTCCTGCAACCTTGCCATGCTGACCAGGGAAGGGCTGCTTTCCGCACGGGATAAAGTGCTGCGGAATGAGAACATCACAGAACTGCGCCGCGAGCAGCTGAACGATTCTGTTGCCCGGCTGCTTCCTTCGCTTGTCAACCCTGCGATGCGTACCGGGATCTTCCGGCAGGATATTCTGCAGGCATCGCCGGTTCTCCCGGAAAGGGCAGATTACGTTTTCGCCGATATTCCGTATGGGCGGATGACCGAATGGAAAACAGAGAGCGAGATGGAGACGGAGGAGGATCCGATCCAGCGGTTTCTCGCTCATATCGCGCCGGTGATGGCGGACCATGGCGTTCTTGTGATTTGCGGCGCGAAGGATTTGCGGCTCCGGACCGAATTGTTCCGGAAAACGGAGAAGATCCGGCTGGGAAAACGGTTAATTTATTTTTTAAGGAAAATTTAAGCCCCCTGCAGGTCCTCTCCGCGCTTTGGCCGATGGTTCCGGAGAAACCGGAAAAAATCGGCGGCACGGAAGGACGTTTTCAAAATTGAATTCATGTTAAGTGAAAATATCTTTCATTTTCATTAAGTCAAAGGAAAGGATGCATCATGAGCATGAAATTTGACCCCACTTTTGAATCCCTTTCCAACTGCACGGTACCGTCGTGGTTCCGTGATGTAAAATTTGGAATCTGGAGCCACTGGGGTCCGCAGTCCGTCCCGATGTACGGCGACTGGTGTGCCCGCGTGATGATCGACGGGTTCCGGGAATCCCGGGTCGCATGGGGCTCTTCCGACTACCGTTTTACCTGTAAGGGAAACGACGTCTATGCGTTCATGATGTGCGCGCCCGCCGATCGCCGTGCCGTGGTGAAATCCTTCACGGAAGCCGATCATGTGGAAAAAGTGACCCTTCTCGGGCACGGTGAGGTCGCATTTGCCCAGAACTATGGCGTACTCACCGTCGCGCTCCCGGAAAATCTGCCGACAAAGTACACCAACTGTCTGAAAATCACCCTTGCATCGTGACGATCGGAAAAACGGAGGAGGTTGAAAAATGTTGGATCTCATGCATCTTCCGAACGATACCGTTGTGCATCTTCCGAGCGGGATCACCTATCTGACGGAACCCGTTGTCCTGCGCGGAAAGAACATCCGTATCACCGGAGAAGACGGAGCGGTGGTGCGCGGAACCGTGAAACTGTGCCGGGAGGATTTTACCGAAACCGAACCGGGGGTGTATTCCGCGGCGGTACCGGTTCCGGCGGATGCGTTCTATGTCGGGGAACGGAAGTACCGGATGGCGCGCTATCCGAAAGCGTCTTCTCCGGATCTCCCCTTCGGCGGCTGCGCGGCGGATTGTATCTTTCCCGAAAAAACGAAAGACTGGGCGGATCCGTCCGGCGGATATCTTCATGCGCTTCACCGGCATCTCTGGGGAGGATTCTCCTATAAGATCACCGGAAAGAAGGAGGACGGAACCCTTGCCCTGACCGGCGGCTGGCAGAACAACCGTCAGCTGGGAATGCACGACGAATACCGTTTTGTCGAAAACATCCGGGAAGAAATGACCGAGCGCGGCGAGTGGTATTTCGATGAAAAAACCATGCGGATCTTCGTGCGTCCGGAAGACGGCGAGGATCTGGACCAGGCGGAGGCTGCCGTCTCGCGCGGATTTTTCCTTCTTGAGGACTGCGAAAATGTGACCATCGAAAACGTGATTTTCGAACGGAGCGTCCGGACGTTCATGGAAACCAAAGAACCGCTTCTGCGGAGTGACTGGACGATCTATCGGGGCGGCGCTGTACATGTGAAAAATTCCGTGAACTGTACGATCGACCGCTGTACGTTCCGGGATATCGGTTCAAACGGGGTGTTCGTCGACGGAAAAAACGAGAACATTCGGGTTACCCGCTCGTATTTCACGGAAATCGGCGCCAGCGGACTCTGCTTTGTGGGAGCTTCGGATTCTGTCCGCAGTCCGCTGTTTGAATACAACGAAACGCAGACGGCGGCGGACATCGACCAAACGCCCGGTCCGAAGTCGGACCATTACCCGAAAAACTGTACGGTGGAGGACTGCCTGATCGAGCGGGTCGGTACGACGGAAAAACAGGCAACAGGAGTAGAGATTTCCATGGCGTACGGGATTTCCGTGGTGAACTGTACGCTCTGTCATACCTCCCGCGCCGCCATCAACATTTCCGAAGGCACGTTCGGCGGACACCGGATCGAAGGATGCGATGTGTTCGATACCGTGCGCGAGACCGGAGACCACGGCTGTTTCAACTCCTGGGGACGCGACCGGTTCTGGCATCTGCGGGATGTTGACGACCGCGAGGCCGGACAGTACGCGCTGCTGGATATGCTCGCACCGAATGTCCTGACCCGGAACCGGTTCCGCTGTGACCACGGCTGGGACATCGATCTTGACGACGGCTCGTCGAACTATATCCTTACGGAAAACCTCTGTCTGAACGGCGGCATCAAACTGCGCGAGGGATTTTTCCGTACCGTGAAACACAATATCACCGTGAACAACACGGTGCATTTCCATGTGTGGTATCCCGACAGCGGCGATATCGTGGAACATAACATTGTTTTTGAACCGTATGCCCCCATCCTGATGCCGGACCAATGGGGCAGACGGGTCGATGCGAACATCCTTCACACGCCGGGACTGCAGACCCCGGAGCCGGCGGAAGAACTGCGCAGTCTTTCCGGACAGGACGCGCATTCGATTCGTCTGGACGCCGGTTTTGTCTCTCCCGCAGACGCGAATTATCGCCCGACGCATCCGCTGATTCCGGGCTTTGAGACGTTTCCGAACGAATTCGGCGTACGTTACGAACCGCTTCGCGCGATAGCCGATTCCCCTGTACTGCCCGTGGGGAACGCCGTACCAGCGGGCGGAACCTCCGGAAGCGGTGTGACCCTTCACGGGATGACCGTCAAGGACATCGAAACGGACGGGGAAATGTCGGCCTACGGCACGGCAGAACACAACGGCGCGCTGGTTCTGACCGTCGAAGCCGGATCGGCAGCGGACAGGCACGGTCTCCGCGCAGGGGATGTCGTGATCGGCTGCGGAGGACGCGCGGTCAACCGTGCCGCGGATCTGGAGAAGCTCCCGGACTTTGAAACGTCCGAGGTGGTGCTTCTGCGCGGACAACAGAAGATGACGGTGTGAAGAAGTCATCGAAGGAACGTCCGCTGTTCAAAAGAAAACAAAAGGAAGGAGCCCAAAAAATCCTGTTTGTTTTCTGGTGTCGAATTGGAGAAAAAACACGCACATGTTCCACTGCCGGAGGATGTGCGTGTTTTCCATATTCGTTTTATTCCGCTTCCGCAAGACATTTCTTGATCAGGTCCCGCGCCTTTGCGATATCCTTTGTCTGCTGCTCGCCGGTTATTTCCCGTTCAATGATGTAAGGTCCCGTGTATCCGCACGCTTTTAACCCGGCAATGACACAGGGGACGTTGGCTTTTCCGTCGCCGAGGGCACATTCCCTCCCGAGCGAACGCCCCGATGTCGGATAAAAACCGTCCTTGAAATGCGTGTTGCGGACATAGCGGCCGAATACATCCAGCGCGTCGGCGGTATTGGCCTTGCCGTAGAGAATCAGGTTTGCCGTATCGAGGTTGATGCCGAGATTGCCCGTATGGACTTCTTCGATAAAGCGCAGCATCGTGACCGGCGTTTCCTGACCCGTTTCAAAGAGGAACCATTGGCCGTGTACCTTCAGTTCATTGGCAAGATCCGCAATGGTGTCCGCGACGGATTGAAAATTCGGACTGTTGGGGTCCTCCGGAAGAAAACCGAGGTGCGTGATGACATCGGTGACGCCGAGCAGGCGTGCAAATGCCGCTTCCGCCTTGATTTCGCTGACGCGCTTTTCCCGGTATGCCTCCGGCACGATGCCAAGTGTCTTCGGGCCTTCATAGAAATCCCAGACCGCAGGTCCGCTCCAGCCTGCCCATACCGCAGTGATGCGGATGCCGTTCTTCTTCGCGGCTGCACAAATCGTTTCCGCAGCTGCCTCGCTCAGATCGCACCCCGGCCATACATTCAGCTGACAGGCGTTCAGCTCCAGCGACGCAAGACGTTCAAAATCCTTTTCCAGTGCCGCAAGGTCAGCACCGCAGCTGACAAGCGCGCCGATTTCGTATTGTTTCATGATGTTTCTCCTTTCACGGAAACCAAAAGAAGGGAATGGTACGTTCCGATGCTGTCATGTCCGGTATCGGTTGGTTTTGAACATGAATCCGATGCCTTCCTTGGGGAGTCTCCGGTTTGATCAAGCATCCGGAGAAGCGTTTACCGCTCGAGTCCCCATGCCCGGTTGGGAACGTCACTCATTTCGAGGATAAGCTCACCGCCGGAGACAAGATCCGCATGAGAGAGGAACGCTTTGTTGTATTCGCGTCCGTTCAGCTTGGCGGACTTGATGTAGCGCTTGCCGTCTCCCGCTCCTTCCGCCTTGATGACAAACCTTCCGCCGTCGACCTTGATTTCGACCTCGTCGAACATCGGCGAGCTGAGCGCGTATTCGCCTTTTCCCGGGCACACCGGATAAAGTCCTATCGCCGAAAACGCAAGCCATGAGGACATGGCACCGCTGTCCTCGTCTCCGCAGATTCCGAGCGGAGAGTTCGTGAACCACAGCTCGATGATCGTGCGCAGTCTTCTCTGGGTCATCCACGGCTTGCCGCAATAATTGTAGAGATATGGTATATGGAAGCTTGGCTCGTTGCCCATGCAGAACATCCCCATAAGACCGGTCGAATCGGGGAACTGATTCAGAAATCCGTATTTTCCCGGAGCGGGCGTGGTGAACAGCTCGTCGAGGCGATCGCACATTTTGTCCTTTCCGCCCATCAGCTCTGCGAGCCCATCGATGTCGTGCCATACGGAGAAATTGAACGTATAAGCATTGCATTCGGCAAAATAGTCACGGCCTCCCTGACCTCCGCCCTGCACGGGATCGTAGCCTTTGATCCATTCGCCGGACGCGTTTTTCGGTGCCATAAAGCCGATCTCGCGGTTGTAGATGTTCCGGTAATTTTGCGACCGCTTCATGAACCTCTCATAGTCCTCGTCTTTTCCGAGATGACGGGCGAGCTGCGCAATGCACCAGTCGTCGTAGGCGTGCTCCAGCGTCACGGAGAGGCACTGGCGGCGTTCAAAGGAGTGCGCGTCGGCGATCCATTCCGTCTGCCCTGCTTCCAGCGAGGGGAAAAATCCCTTTTCGTAGTAGCATCGGTCGAGTTCGTTCGCCGGCTTGTCCGCCACCCACGGGAGCATGGTCGTCTGCGTCGCGCTCCGGTACAGCCCCTCGTAAGCGGTTTCGTAGTCCGCGTCGATTCCCTTCGCAAGTGCGTCGGCGAACAGAGCTGCGGCGTGGAAACCAATCATCACGGGCCGGTCGCCTTCGATATATGGGAACGATGGCATCGCTCCCGACTGGCGGTACATTTCGACGTAGCTTGCGAGCATTTTTTTGTGGTTCTCCGGCTCAAGCAGGAGCTGGAGGGGGTGCATCGAGCGGAAACTGTCCCAAAGCTGGTCGTTGCAGTAAAACTCTCCCTTGTGAATGTGAACGGCGTTGTCGTAGCCCGAATAATACTCGCCGTATTCCCCGAAGTCGTTCATCTTGCCGAACGAACGGTAAAGTGCGGTATAGTACGCCGCTTTCATGTCCTCCGAGCCGCCGCGGACGTTGATTCTGCCGAGCAGCGACTCCCAGATCTGTTTGGCCTCCTCCGCGATGGCGTCGTAATTCCTGCCGAGAAGCTCACACCCGAAAATTTCTTCCGCCTTTTCGGACGAAATATGGGACACGGAGGCGTACAGCTCACAGCGCTGAGGGATCTTCGAGACAACAACTCCGTCACCGGTTTCTTCGGCGTCAAACGGGCCGGACAGTCTGAGCAAAACATAGAACGGAATGCTTCCGTTTCCGGCGATCCGGATGCCGTCGTCCGAGATGGTGCAGCTG
>JBJFGC010000338.1:0-2440 GCA_051892315.1 Eubacteriales bacterium | reverse complement strand
GATACGGCTCCATCTGTCCGACAATGCCGCCAACATCTTTTCTGCCGTAAACTTCTGCGCAGCTGGTGCAGCGGTCGATGTATCCGCAGCTTCGTCCTGCGATACCGCCGACATTATAGCCGATATGCTGATAACCGATGGTACTGTAATTGACACATGATGTGATGATACCGGAGGAATAACCAGCGATGCCGCCGGTGTCGGAAGCGGCGTTTTTGGTATCCAGCGTATACAGCTTGGAAATATCTGTGTTGATGTCCAGCGGGATATCATCCAGCTTGATTGTCGGATCCACGCTGCTTATGTTTACATAGCTTCGATTCCAACAGCTTTCCACCGTACCAAGGTTATAGCCGATGATACCGCCGGTTCTGTTTTCACCGAATACGGCGCCGGATGTTTCGCAGTTCCGGATTACGCCGGTCAGACTGTTGATTCCTGCGATTCCTCCGGTGTCGTCTGTGCCGCAAATGACGCCGGAAAAAGAACAGTCCGCAATCGTACCGTTGTTTTCTCCCGCAATTCCGCCGGTGGTGGCTCCTGCGGACGTACCGTTTCCCTTGATATGCAGATTTTTTACAACCGCGCCTTCCTGCAGCACGCCGAAAAAGCCGGCAGGCGTTACGTTTTCCGAAAGCGTGAATCCGCTGATGGTATGACCGCCTCCGTCAAATGTACCGCCGAAGGTTGGGATACCTGCAAATTCTACATTTTCAAGAGAGATGTTATTCTTCAGAACAACAGATTTCTTTTTCGACCAGCTGTCCAATGTGCAGTTTGCTGCAAACGCAAGCAAATCCTCTGCTGTCTGAATTGCAATCGTTTCTGTGCTTTCTGCAGCATATGCACGCAGACTGATGATCGGAATCAATGCCTGCAAAATCAGCAGAATCACAAGAAGGATGGCTGTTGTCTTCTTATTACTGTTCATCTTCCGCATTTTCCTCCGCTATATTTCCTGAAATCAGCTTCAGATTCACGTCTCCGTCAATCACTGCGTTGACCGTTCCGCGGACGGTGCCGTGAATTTCGCCCTGTACCAGACCTTCCACGCGAATCCGTCCCTTTGCCGTTTTTCTTTCTGCAACTTTGGGAACGGAGAACGATGTTTTATCAACCAGTCCGCCGCCGACCAAGAGAATCTGCGGAAGGACGAACATGACAAGGATGATCGATATTATCGTACCGCGTCCAAGGCTGTCCCCGATACCGACGATTGCGGCTTCCGAGGTCATTTTTCCGATCAGCGTTCCGGCAACTGCCAGAATCGTACCTGACGTGATGATCGTCGGGAAGGCGAAATTCATCGTTTCGATGATGGCTTCCTTATGGCTCATTTCATTCTTCAGCTCCATGTAACGGTTGGCGATGACGATTGCGTAGTCGATATTCGCGCCCATCTGAATAGAAGTTACCACCAGATAGCTCATGAAGAAGATGCTGCTGTCTGTCAGCGCGGGAATGGTGAAGTTGATCCAGATACTTCCCTGAATGACTAAAATCAGAAGAACCGGCATACCGGCAGATTGGAATGTGAACAGCAGGACGGCAAGGACAATCAGAATGGAAACAATACTGACCACCACATTATCCGTGGAAAAGGATTTTTGAAAATCGTATTCCGTCGTGGAATCTCCCACAAGATAAATGTCTCCGTCGGGATAATATGTTTCGGCAACTTCATGGATGGTGTCAAGAAAATGATACGTTTCTTCTCCGCCTTCCGGCAAAGTCAGGTATAAAAGAACACGGTTATACTCCTCGCCCTGCAGCTGTTTTTTCGCGGCAAGCATCTGGGTTTCGGCTTCGGAGAGCATCTCGCTTTGTTCTTCGTCCAGCGTTACCAGTCCCGAGTCGATTTGTTCGCAGACAAAGAGCATCATGTCGATGAGCGGTACGCCGTATGCGCTGATGTTATTCACAAGTTCTCCGTAATCGTCGATACTGGCGGCATAAGCGGCATAGACCATCTGCGCCAGCTCGTAATCCAGATCGGCAAGCTCGGCAAACTGGCGCGGCGTCAATTTGTCGGTCAGCATATAACCGTCCATCGCCTCTACGTTGGAAAGTCCCATGGTATAGTCGATTTCCTCGTATTCCTCCAGTTCGTCAAGCATGTCCCGTTCAGCTTCGTAGTCACCGGCGGGAACAACAAGCGCAACCATATTCGTGGCGGAAAAGTTGTCGGTGATCATGTTTTCCGCAATCTGCGTTTCATTCAGCTTGGGCGTATCGATTCCCGCATATCCGTAGGCATACGGGCAGTTTCCCGAAAACCGGAATGCAAACAGGAGAATCACCACAAACACCGGCGGAATGATAAACCGGGTCGCGTAAGCGAATTTGCCCACAAAAGGGATCTTGGGGATGAAGCTGCGATGCTGTGTCTTTTCCATCAACGGCCCGAACAGCATCAGAAGCCCCGGCATAATCACAAACA
>JBJFGC010000337.1:0-9684 GCA_051892315.1 Eubacteriales bacterium | reverse complement strand
TATTGACACAAACTCCGGTGCGGGAAGGGTTTCAATGCGACACCGTCTGGTATTCTTATACTCCTCAACGTGTATGCCGCCGCGGAAGGTGTATGCCAAAGTGAATCACCTCTCAATACTTCTTCGTACTTTCTTGTCATTTCTATATAATTATACATGAATTTATGATTATTTACAAGAGTTTTTGGGGATGTTTTCGTGAGTTTTTGAGGTGTTCTTTTCTGAGGCGGTGTTTCATCAAAACTCTGCCTTGCATCCACCTCCACTTTGTGCTATAATGAAAGAAAATGCAATCGCGAGGGATTCAAATGGCGGAAAACTACGGACAGTGGCTGGAGAAAAAATTGGAGGAAATCGAAAAAACGGGAACGCGGCCGCGGCTGATGCTGCACGTGTGCTGTGCGCCATGCTCATCGTACGTTTTTGAGTATATCGCGCGTTTCTTTGAGATTACGGCGTTTTTTTATAATCCGAATATTTCACCGGAGAGAGAGTTTTCCTTCCGGCTTGCCGAACTGCGGCGATTTCTCAACGAATCCGGCCACACGGAAACGTCCGTTTGCCTGCCGGATTACCGGCCTGAGGAATTTTTCGACGCAGTACGCGGAATGGAGGACCTGCCCGAAGGGGGAGAGCGGTGCCGGACCTGCTACGAGCTGCGGCTGCGCCGGACGGCGGAGGCTGCGCGGGACGGAGGATTTGACTTTTTTACAACGACTCTCTCCATCAGTCCTTATAAAAACGCCGCGTGGCTCAATGAAATCGGTATCCGCCTCGCACAGGAATACGGTGTCGAGTATCTCCGGTCCGACTTCAAAAAAAAGGGAGGCTACCAGCGTTCCATCGCCCTCTCCGCCCAGTACCATCTGTACCGTCAGGACTACTGCGGGTGCGTGTACAGTAAGCTCGAGGCCGAACAAAAACGCGCCGGACGAACGGAAAAATCAACATGAAACAACAGCGCGCCGTCTACGTGTCGATCGGACGGAACGTTAATTTGAAGAACAATTTTTCTTTTTTTCAAAATTTTGTCTTGTAATATATGTTAATATTCTTATATTTTCTCTCTGTTTTTTTCATCAGATTTCCAATTTTTCATAAATCCTCTTGACATTTGCTTTTTTCGGGTGTATAGTATGGGATGCGGCAATCGGAGAATTGATCTTTCTCCCGGGATTGCAAAAAATATTTATATGCTGTAATATGGATAAAAGGAGACGCCAGAAAATGAAGAAAATTGTTAGTCTCATGCTGGTATGCGCCATGCTTGCTTCCGCAGCACTGATGTCCGCATGCTCCAGCAAGGAAACAAACGACACGCCTGACACCAACGCTTCCGTTTCCAATACGGAAGAACCGGCGGATGCAGAAGAAACGGAAGCTACGGAAGAAACCGAAGCTCCGGCGGATGCAGAAGAACCTGCTCCCGAAGAACCTGCTGTCGAAGAGGAACCTGCAGCAGAGGAACCGGCGGAACCCGAAGAGGATAACTCCGGCATCCTGATTGATCAGATGGAAACCTACCACTACACGACCTTCTTCTGCCCCTACACCGATGGCTCGGGTCAGGTCGGCGGCAGTGCTTCCGGCGGCTTCTTCGCTGAAGAAGACGACGAAATGGCCGCTTTCATTGCGGAAAATCCGGAATGGTACAAGGACACCGCTCTGATGTCCAGCTGGGATGAGGTAGAAGCTCCGTTCGGCGACTGCATTGACAGCTTCATCGCCGCAGACACCGACTTCCGGAACGACCCCAACACAAACGGTCTGATGGTTTACAAGACCTTCAACGTGGAAAACCTTTCCGACGCAAATCTCTACGAGCTGTATTGCTTCTATGACAACACCGTTTACATCTATGTGAACGGCAACCTGTTCTACTACTCTGACGCACACTGTGGTTCCGGCGACTGGAACGGCGGTTATGACCTCATCAAGTGCAACACAGAAGAAGGCAAGGATCTCGGTGACTTCCTCGTGGAAGGCGAAAACTACATCGCCATCTCCATCAAGAACTGCTGGGGCGGCCGTGAGCTTGACCTGTACATGACCTACGAACTCAACTCTACCAAGAAAACGCTTGAATTCTTCCCGCGCGGCTCCGAATGGCACTACTCCGTATACAACTGCCCGTACACCGACGGTGAAGGCAACATTGACGGCAGCGCAGCAGGCGGTTTCTTCGATGAAGCAACCGATGACATGGCGAAGTTCATCGCAGAAAATCCGAACTTCATGACCGACACCGCGCTTCTCTCGACCTGGGATACCGCAAGCGGCCCGTTCGGCAACATCATGGAAGACATCGGCTGGACCGGTTCCGTACACGGCCTGATTCTGTATAAGACCTTCACGGTTGAAAATCTTGAAGACGTTCTTGCCTGCGATCAGTTCGTCTGGGACTGCGCGTATGACAACGCAATCCATACTTACCTCAACGGTACCGAGGTCTACGTTGACGACGGTGCATGCGTCACCCAGGACTGGAACGAAGGCGAATGGATTCTCGACTCCGCACAGCTCGCTGAACTGCTTGTGGAAGGCGAAAACTACTTTGTTGTCACCATCAAGGATGCATGGGGCGGCCGTAACTTCGATGCAGGCTTCTCCGCAAAGTGGAACTGAGTCTGATATTTTTAGCATAAGGTAGATAAAATCCCGGGGAGGATGCCTTTTGAAAAGGTACCCTCCCCGGGATTTTTATTTGATGTCATCAAAATTTATTTCATCCTATTTCCACAACGGCATTGTCGTAAGCGGTTTCGAAGCCGTGAGCCGCAAGGACAGCTGCGGTTTCCGCGTGCGTGGCGGGATGCAGCGTCCGCGCAAGGTGTGAAACCATGAAGCGAGGACAAATTTTCTGAAACAAATCCCGCATTTCCGTGACCATTGCGACGTTGTTGTGTTCAAAAATCCGGTAGTCTCCATGAATATCGCCGATGGTACAGTCGAAAACCATCAGGTCAAGGTGTCCCAGCGCGAACAGGTCCTTGTAGGTTTCGTAAAACATCCACGCACCGTCGCAGCCATAGAACAGGCGTTTGCCGTCGGTCCTGGATTCGATGACAAAGTGCATCGGATCCTGTGCCGTACGGTGGTTGGCGGCGTAAGCGCGAACAATATAGTCCTTCGTTTCGAGAACCTCTCCGGCCCTCATGCTGTGGAAAACCGCACCGCGCGCTTCGAGTTTCCGAACGGTTTCCGGGTCATAATGGTCGCTGTGCCTGTGGGTGCAGATCATATCGGCGACACCCGCGTACAGGTCGTCAAAGCCGAACGTCGACTCGAACTCAAACAGGCATGAGCCGGGATCAACGAGCAGCTTTCCGTCAATCAGCAGGGACGAATTCCGCCGAAAATCCCGTGAAGCGGCCGCCTGACGGATGTCCCAGTCCGCCGCGCCGGTGCCAAGAAAATGAAGCTTCATGCTATCCCCTTTTCTCTGTTGCTGAACAAAATTTGGATTCCGGAAATGGAGTGGGAGTACTCCGCTCCTTATTCCGCGGTAAAGTCAAAATTCACAATGTAGTGGTCAAAGGTGATGGAAGCATAATAGTCGCCGACCGGAATTTCTTCTTCGATTCGGATAGCAATGCCGCAGTAATCGTCCTCATCGACTTTGACCTCCGGATAAGCGGTAAAGTCCGGGACGCCGGCGATGGAGAAGGCTTCCTCATCGGAAATCAGGCCGATGGAGCATTTTGCGTCCTCCTCGTACCACAGCTCATGGTTGGTAAAGTACATCACAAACAGCCCCGCCGAACGGTCGTAGAGCGCATCCTTTTCCAACTCCAGCGTGGTGTATTCGATGACTTCTTCATCCGCCGGACGCTCGTATTTCGTCTCCGGTTCGGTTTCCGCCTCGGTTTCGGGCGCCGCGGTTTCCGTCTCCGTTTCTTCCACACTTTCCTCGGGAGCTTCGCTCGAACATGCCGCTGCAGCCAGCATCAGTCCGGCAAGCAAAAGAACAATATATTTTTTCATAAATGGAATTCTCCTTAAAATCTGGATTGAAAGCGCCCTCATTGAAAAGGACGGCTCGCTTGCTGCAATTTATTTTACCATACTTCTCCCGCACGAATATAGCAGATTTTTTTAATTTTTAATGTATCTCCGGATTTTCCCGCAAAATTTTCTCCGAAAATGCCCCCTCGCTCTTGCAAATTTCCGTTTTTTGTTTATAATATAGATAACAATTCTATTCAGAGAAACGAGAATCACTATGAACGTTGTTTCAGCTTTTCCCCTCCCCTTCCTCCTCGACGGCGCAACCGGAACCGAACTGCTTGCGCGCGGAATGAAATCCGGCGAATGCACCGAAGCGTTCGTCCTCGCACATCCTGAAGTTATGCGCGGCCTGCAAACCGAATATTTCCGTGCAGGCTCGGATGCCGTGCTCGCCCCGACCTTCGGTGCGAATCTGCCGACTCTCGTTCGTCATGGCTTTGACCCGGCCGAAGCGGATTCGCTCTGCCGCCGTCTTGTAGACCTTTCCCGTTCCGCGGCAAACGAAATGCCGCCGGACAAAAAATGCCGCATCGGCGGAGACGTGTCCCCTACCGGACTGATTCCCCAGCCGTTCGGCGATACGCCTGCCGACGAAATCCTTGCGATTTTCAAACGCCAGATTCGCGCACTGGTGTCCGCCGGCGTGGATTTTCTCATGCTTGAAACCATGATTTCTCTCGCCGAGCTGCGGCTTGCCACCCTTGCGGCACGTGAGGTTTCGGCGGAGATTCCCATCTTTACCACGATGACCGTTGATCCAAACGGCCGTACCATGAACGGCGATTCTCTCGACGCCGCGCTTCTGGTGTTGTCGCAGTACAACATCCAGGGCTTCGGCGTCAACTGCAGCATCGGTCCCGACGTGGTATACCATGCGCTCGAACCCGTCGCTCCGCTTGCGAAAAAGCTCGGTATCCCGCTGATTGCAAAGCCCAACGCCGGTCTTCCGATCGAAGACGAACACGGTTCACACTTTTCCGTCACACCGGACGACATGGCGGCTTATGTGGAAAAGTTCACCGGAATCGGTGCGTATATCCTCGGCGGCTGCTGCGGCACGTCTCCGGCATACATCGCAGCCATGCGTCAGGCGCTGGACAAAGTGCAGCTGCCCGCTCCCGATGCTTCGGACACTTCAACGGACGGCGGACGTTTTGTTGCGACCGCTCGGACAATCGCAAAGGTCGACGAAGATGCGGAATACGTCAGAATCACGGCGGATGATGAGGACACGCTCTACGACCTCTCCGACGACGCAGATCCCGAGGACGTTCTCTACCTTGAACTCGGCCCCGGCGCGGCAGACCTGCTCCTTTCCATGGACGCCTTCCTCCAGAATCCGCTCTGTGTGCGCGGTGAGCCGTCGGAAATCGAGCGTGCCGAACGCTATCTCTGTCGTAAAATCCGGTAAATACAAACAGATTCTCCAACCCTGAACCAAACAGAAAGGACCTTGCTATGGATAAGAAGCTCAGATACGCGGTCGCCGGACTGGGTGTCGGTATGGGACACTGCGACGCGGCGATTGCCTCAGAAAACGCGGAGCTTGTCGCGGTCTGCGACCTGATTCCCGAAAAAATGGAGAAGGTTGCCAAAAAACAGCCCAATCTGAAAATGTACACAGAGTTTGACCGGCTGATTGCCGACCCGGACATCGACATCATCAGCATCTGTCTCCCCTCTGCCATGCACGCGGACTTCGCGGTGCGCGCGCTGCACGCCGGAAAGCATGTTCTTGTGGAAAAGCCGATTGACATTACCATTGAAGCGGCGCAGAAGATTGAAAAGGCGCGGCAGGAAACCGGACTCAAGGCGGGTGTTATCCATCAAAACCGGTTCAACCTCGATATGCAGGCCATCCGGCGCGCACTCGACGCGGGCCGCTTCGGCACGCTGACGCTCGGCACGTTCGCAGTGAAGTGGTACCGGAACCAGGACTATTACGAAGGCTGGCACGGTACCTGGGGAATGGACGGCGGCGGTTCGCTGATGAATCAGGCGGTCCACACGGTCGACATCATGCAGTGGTTCATGGGAGAGGTGGAGTCCGTGACCTCGCACATGGGCATCTACACCCACGACATCGAAACGGAGGACGCCACGACATCGATTCTGAAATTCAAAAACGGCGCGCTGGCAACGTTTGTTTCGTCGACGAACTGCTTCCCCGGCATCTGTACGGCCATTCAGCTCTACGGCACCAACGGTTCCGTTGAGGCAGATCAGGACGTGCTGAAAACGTGGAAATTCAAGGATTTCGATGAGGATTTCGCAGAGGAAATGGGCATGGACGCCTTCGATGCGGCCGAAGAAGAGGAATTCATGCTGAAAAAATACGGCAGCGGCAACACCGGCGCGATGGACGGTGACCCGTCGATTCTGGTCGGCCATCGGTACATGGTGGAGGATATGATCCTCGCCGTCCGCGACGACCGGGATCCGGCCATCCTTCCGACAGAAGCCATGAAGAGCGTGCGGATTGTCAACGCGGTGTATGAATCCGCCCGGACGGGAAAAACGGTATATTTCAACTAACCTTCTGTTTAACATGAGTTCGACGGGACTCACGTGGGAAACTTTGGTTGGAACAATGGAGGTTCTCTGCGCGAACTCCGAGATTCGCTGCGCGAACTCCACTTTCCCCTGCCCCCTTCCAAAAACTTTAAGAGGTGGGGTCCGGGGCGGGGCTTTTTCGGGAAAGCCCTCCCCGTCGAATTCAAGTTAAAGAAAGGATAACCTCATGTATTCTCATTTTCTCTATAACAATAATAAAATCCGCTGAGGAACGTTCATTCCGTTGACGCCTATCCAATCTTAGGTTTTATTGTTATGCGAAAAAGGAGAATTTCCATGAACATCCAGAACAACATCCTGAAATACCATCTGCGCAACGTCCTGTTCGTCTGCGGAAACGCATGCGGCGGCAAGACCACCATGTCCCGCCTGCTCGCCCAAAAGTACGGTTTCCCCCTTTACGACATGGACGAGGCCTACAACCGTCACCGCGCCATTGCCGACGAGCTCCACCAGCCTGATACCTGTTATCACATGACGAACTTTCACGAACAGTGGACACGTCCGCCGCTGGAACAGGCGAAATGGAACCTGCGCGCCATCGCCGAACAGACCGAAATGGTTCTCGTCGACCTGATGCAGCTCGCACAGGACACAACCGTCGTCGCGGATGTCCTTTTCTCACCGGCGTATACGAGGGAGATCGTGGACGATAACCACATCGTATTTCTTACCGTTGACCGTCGTGAAATACGGAACTGCTACTTCAACCGTCCGGAAAAGCGGGAATTTTATGAATTCGTGAAAAAACAGCCGCTTGCGGAGCTTTATTTTGAAAATCTGTTTCAGAATCTCGAATGGACAAACGATATGGAGCAGGAACAGATGCGAAAAACCGGATTTTTCATGCTGGAACGTCGGCCGGAGAGTACAACGGAAAACACGCTGAAGCTGCTGGAAGACCACTTCGGACTCACAAAATGACCGACAGAAAGGGGTATCCTACGATACCCCTCCTTTTTTATTCCAATTCTGCGCAGTTTTCGCAGTCCCCGCACGGTTCCGCAGCATCCTCCGCAAAGCCGGTGTCGGAAGTTCCCATTTCGGCCTCCGCCACCTTCATCATAATCGCGCATTCAATCCGTTTGCGGAACAGCTTGCAGCCGTAGTCATATACGCCGGAGATGGAACCGGTCGCGTGGTACGCATTGGCCGCGCAGCCGCCGGAACAGTACAGCTTGGCGAAGCAGTCGTCGCACTCCCGGCGGGCATAGACATTGCAGGACATGAACTCCGTCCGCAGATCGGTGTTGGTCACGCCGTTCCAGACGTCGCCCATTTTGTACTTCTCGTCGCCGACGAACTGGTGGCACGGATACAGGTCGCCGGTCGGCGTGACGGCGAAGTATTCCGTACCGGAGCCGCAGCCCGCGATGCGTTTGTAAATGCACGGCCCGTGGGACAGGTCGAGCATATAGTGATAGAACGTGAGGGGCTTCCCTTCCCTCTCACGGCGGAGCATTTCCCGGGCGAGGATTTCATACTGTTCGAACAGCTTCGGCAGATCCTCTTCGGTCAGCGCGTACGGCGTACCGGGGGCGGAAACGACCGGCTCCATGGACAGCTTATCGAAGCCGAGGTCGGCCATATGAAAAATATCGTTGGTGAAATCGACGTTGTTGTGGGTATAGGTACCGCGGATGTAGTATTCCCGGCCTTCGCGCGCCTTCGCAAATTTCTGGAATTTCGGAACAATTTTGTCGTAGCTTCCGACATTTTTGTAGTCGCGGCGGAGGCGGTCGTGAACTTCGCGCCGGCCGTCGAGACTCATGACAACGTTGTGACATTCGCGGTTGGCAAAATCGATGACATCATCGTCCACGAGCATTCCGTTGGTGGTCAGCGTGAAACGGAAATTCTTGCCGTACCTGCCTTCCACGGAACGCGCATAGGCGACAAGCTGTTTCACGACATCGAAATTCATCAGCGGCTCCCCGCCGAAGAAGTCCACCTCAAGGTTGACATGGCTGCCGGAATTTTTGATCAGAAAGTCCAGCGCCGCCTTGCCGACCTCGAAGGACATGAGCGCGCGTTCGCCATGATATTTGCCCTGCGCAGCGAAACAGTATTCGCAGTTGAGGTTGCAGGTATGCGCGACGTGCAGGCAAAGCGCCTTAACGGACGTGCTGCGCTTTTTGAAGTCGATGACTTTGTTTTTGTACTTGTCTTCCGAAAACAGCTTCCCGCCCGCCTTGAGCGCTTCGATGTCCTCGAGACATTCGGCAACGTCCTCCTCCGTCACGCCGTCCGCGGCATATTTTTCACAGATGGCGGCGGTGATTTCGTCGGTGGAATGATGTTCGTACATGGCGATGATATCATAGGCCACCTCGTCGACCACATGCACGCTGCCGCTGTAGACGTCAAGTACAATGTTATACCCGTTAAGTTGATACTGATGAATCATAGAATAAAATGTGATTTCGCGGGAAAAGGTTTCCCCGCACCCCTTCCAAAACCTTTTTGAACAATGAGCCTATAATAAAATTCCGCCTGCGAGAAACACTCACAAGCGGCATTTTTATGTGCAATTATTTCTTTTTGTTTTCGCACTTCTGGTTAGCAACACCGCAGGACGTCTTGCAGGCCGACTGGCAGGAGGTCTGGCATTCGCCGCAGCCGCCGTTCTTTACGCTCTTTGCGAGGTCACGCGTTTCAAGGGTACGGATTCTTTTCATGATGAGACTCCTTCTGAAAGATAATTTAAACTAACAGGATTATTATACCGCAAGTCGGGGAGGTTGTCAAGGTTTTTGGAAAAGAAAATTGCGTATCCCTGCAATCTCACCGTTCCGACAGTGGAACATACTGTCCCTCCGGCTTTACGCTGGTGTAGGCGGGCCGGATAATCTTTCCGGCGTTCTGGATTTCCTCCAGCCGATGCGCGCTCCATCCCGCAATCCGGGCTACGGCGAAGATGGGCGTAAACAGTTCGTATGGAAGACCGAGCATTTTATAGACCATACCGGAATAAAAGTCGACGTTCGCGCTGACACCCTTGTACATCTTTCGTTTTTCCGCAATGACTTCGGGCGCAAGCGTCTCCACCAGCTCGTACAGCTCAAATTCTTCCTCCATGCCCTTCTCTACCGACAGCTTCTT
>JBJFGC010000336.1:0-2460 GCA_051892315.1 Eubacteriales bacterium | reverse complement strand
CTTAGGAACCTTTCCTCAAAAGGTTCCTAAGCGGGGTCTGGGGCAGAGCCCCAGCAGCACCCCCATAAAACAAGCACACACAATACTATGTAAAGAGAAAAGATAATGGATAACACAACAGTAAATCAGCAGATATACGACGAAAACCAGATTCAGGTGCTGGAAGGCCTGGAAGCGGTGAGAAAGCGGCCCGGGATGTACATCGGGACGACATCGCAGGGCGGACTGCACCATCTGGTTTATGAAATCGTGGATAACTCGATTGACGAGGCGATGGCGGGTCGGTGCGACCGGATTGAGGTCGTCCTGTACGCGGACGGAAGCGTGTCGGTGCAGGATAACGGATACGGAGTCCCGTCGCAGATTCACCATAAGGTCGGCCGGCCGACACTGGAGGTCGTGTTCTCAGTGCTTCACGCCGGAGGAAAGTTCGGCGGAAAGGGCTATAAGATTGCCGGAGGCCTGCACGGCGTCGGCGCATCCGTGGTCAACGCGCTGTCCGAGTGGATGGAGATTGATAACTGCTACGAGGGCAAACGGTATACCATGCGGTTCGAACGCGGCGCCATCGCACGGCCGTTCACCTGCCTCGGCGAATGCGGTGACCGTCACGGCCTCTACGTCCGCTTCAAGCCGGACCCCGAAATTTTCACCGATACCACCGAATTCGATATGCAGATGCTTCTGACCCGTCTGCGCGAGCAGGCGTTTCTTAACGCCGGCATCCGCATCATCCTCCGCGACGAACGAACCGAAATCGAGCCGGAGGACGACGGGCTTTCCTTCGGAACGGCACATGAGGACGCCGACATCGCACGCCTGCTGAAGGCCGCCGCGAAAGACGCCGATGAAACCGAGAACGGGAAGGAAACGGAGAAGGAAAAAGCCGACCCCGACGAGGTCGTTCCCGACGAGACGAACGTCGAGGGCGTCCGGTTCGAGGACGACGCCGGCGAGCAGGTCACAAACGGCAAGTACCTCGAGTACGACCTCTGCTACGACGGCGGCATCCGCTCGTTCGTCGAGCACCTGAATAAGGCAAAGCACGTGAACGTGATTCATCCGAACGTCATTTATATGAAGGCGCAGAAGGGGGACATCACGGCCGAGGTCGCCATGCAGTACAACGACAGCTACACGGAGACCATCGTCACTTTTGCAAACAACATGAAGACGGGCGAGGGCGGTACCCACGAGGTCGGCTTCAAGAGCGCGATCACGAAGGTGCTGAACGAGTACGCCCGCAAGTCCGGCGCGCTGAAGGACACCGACCGTAACCTCTCCGGCGAGGACGCGCGCGAGGGACTTTGCGCCGTGGTTTCGGTGAAGCTGCCGGACGCGCAGTTCGAGAGCCAGACGAAGGCGAAGCTCGGCAACTCCGAGGTGCGCGGCATCGTGGACGGCATTGTCTCGGAGAAGCTGGCGGAATTTTATGAAGAAAACCCGGCGGTCGCAAAGGTGATTGTCGAGAAATCCCTGGCTGCGCAGCGGGCCAGAGAGGCGGCGCGCAAGGCACGGGACCTGACGCGGCGCAAAGGGGTTCTGGACGGAAGCTCGTCCATGCCGGACAAGCTGGCGGACTGTCAGGACCGGCGGTCGGAATTCACGGAACTGTTTCTCGTGGAAGGGGACTCCGCAGGCGGTTCGGCCAAGAGCGGCCGGGACAGCCGGTTCCAGGCGATTCTGCCGCTGCGCGGGAAGGTCCTGAACGTGGAGAAGTCCCGTCTGGACAAGGTGTACTCCAACCCGTCGCTGATTCCGATCATCCAGGCGCTGGGCTGCGGCATCGGCGAGGATTTCGATATGGGCAAGCTGCGCTACGGGAAAATTATCATCATGGCCGACGCGGACGTGGACGGCTCGCACATCCGGATCCTGCTTCTGACGTTCTTCTTCCGTCACATGCGGCGTTTGATTGAGGAAGGCCACATCTTCCTGGCACAGCCGCCGCTGTACAAGATCCGCAAAGGCAAAACGGAGCGTTACGCGTTCTCGGACGCCGAACGGGACCGGATCATCGAGGAGTTCGGCGGCGGAAACATCGAAGCGGAACGGTACAAAGGTCTCGGTGAAATGGACGCGGACCAGCTGGCGGACACAACAATGGACCCCGCCAAGCGGACGATTCTGAAGGTCGAAATCGAAGACGCCATGGCCTGCGACGAAATCTTCTCCACCCTCATGGGCGAAAAAGTGGAACCGCGCCGCGAATTCATCGAAGAAAACGCGAAGTACGCGGAGAATCTGGATATATGAAACGGGAGTTTGACGGGAGTTTAGGGGATTCGCGGGGAGGGCTTTCCCGAAAAAGCCCCTCCCCGCACCCCTCCTCAAAAACTTTCAAAAAAAAGAAGGAACGAGGTGCAGTGCAAATCAAGCAAAAAATCTGCACCAGCGTTGTCCCATCATCCTTTTTGAAGTTTTTTGAAGGGGGTGCGGGGGAAAGCTTTTTTTCAAAAA
>JBJFGC010000335.1:0-2479 GCA_051892315.1 Eubacteriales bacterium | reverse complement strand
AAAGCAACATTCATTTTGACGAAACAGAAAACAACGGCTGATAAGTCTCTTGACCGCACAGGGTTTGGAGACGCACAGGGACCTTTTGCAGAAAGGTCCCTGTACGAGGTTCGGGGGAATGCCCCCAATTTCAAGATCAACGAGAAGGAGCTTTTGGAGATGTATCACATTCTGGTAGTTGACGACGAGGAAATGATCCGGCGGCTGATTGCGAAGTACGCGGTTTATGAGGGCCATACGGTGACGGAAGCCGGAGACGGGATGGAAGCCGTCCGGCTGTGCAGGGAAGGCGGCTTTGACCTCATGATCATTGATATTATGATGCCCGAGCTGGACGGTTTTTCCGCCTGCCGTGAGATCCGGAAGTTTTCGCAGATTCCCATTATCATGCTGTCTGCGCGCGGCGAGGAATACGATAAAATCAACGGATTTGAGCTTGGCATCGACGATTATGTCGTCAAGCCTTTCTCCCCGAAGGAGCTGATGCTCCGGGTCGATGCTGTCATGAAGCGCGTCGGACGGCGTCCGGAGCCGGCGGAGCAGCCGAAAAACGAAATCATATCCCTGGCGGGCGGCGGGCTGAAGGCTGACCTCACGGCACGTATTGTCTACGTGGACGGAAAACGCGTCGAAATGACGCCCAAGGAATACGACCTCTTTTTCTATATGCTGAAAAACAAGAACATTGCCCTGACGAGAGAAAAGCTCATCTGCGACGTGTGGGGATACGATTATTTCGGCGACGACCGGACGCTGGATACGCACATCAAGCTCCTGCGCAAAAGCCTCGGCAAGTACGCCGACTATATTGTTACGCTGAGAGGGGTTGGCTATCGCTTTGACGCGGAAAACTGATTCCAAAACCAAAAAAGAAAAGCGGGAACATCTGTCCAGTATGCGCGGACGGATGATTGCCGCTTTTGCCGTGTTTACGGTTCTGGTTCTCGCCCTTCTGTGGTTTTTTCAGACCGTCCTGCTCGATGACGTCTACCGCTCCCTCAAGCTCCGGGAGGTGGAGAAGTGCGCGGAGCAGATTGAACGGGAGGTCGGCGCGGAAGGAGAAGTCGCGGATGTGAGCGACCGGCTCGCCAAAAAATACACCGTGTGCATTTCCGTCTACGAAATTTCCGGCAGCGGTCTCTATCGGACCGGTCGGCTTCTCAGCGAAAACCACGTCAATTCCTTCTGTTTCATCCACAACATTTCCTCGGATGACCTTCTGAATCATCTTTACCAGAGAGCAGTGCAGAACGGCGGCGACTATCTCCACCGGGTTTCCATGGCGTCCATGTTCCGCGGAGGGCGGGACGGAGGAAAAGAAGATGCGGCGGAAAACGTCATTTATGTCAAGCTGATTCCGATGGAATCGACGGAGCTGCTGTTTCTTCTGAATACGGAGCTGCTCCCGCTGGAATCCACGGTGGAGACGCTGCGGGTACAGCTTATTCTTATCAGCGGAATTTTGTTTGCCGCTGCGGTGGTACTCGCGCTGTTTTTGTCGAGCCGTCTGTCGAAACCCATCCGGAAAATGAGTGAGGAGGCGTCCAAGCTTGCGCTCGGCAACTACAACGTCAACTTTGACGGCGGGAACTGTACCGAAACGGTCACGCTTTCGACCACGCTGAACCGCGCGGCCTATGAGCTGTCCAAGCTGGACAAGATGCAGAAGGACCTCATCGCCAACGTTTCCCATGACCTGCGCACGCCGCTGACCATGATTGCCGGCTACACGGAGGCCATGCGCGACCTGCCCGGCGAGGCGACGCCGGAGAACATGCAGATTGTCATTGATGAGACGAACCGCCTGACCTCCCTGGTCAACGATATGCTGGAGGTTTCGCGCTACCAGGGCGGTACGCAGACGCTCAAAGTGACGCGGTTCAATTTCACGGAGGTCATCCGCACGACGCTGGAACGGTACGGTAAGCTGCGTGAAAAGGATGGCTACACCATCCGGTTCGAGGCGGACCGTGACGTCTTCGTGGAAGCGGACGAGGGACGGATTCTGCAGGTGGTCTATAACCTCATCAACAACGCCGTGAACTACACCGGCGAGGACAAGACCGTCCTGATCCGTCAGACGGTACAGAACGAGGACGGGGAAGAAAAGGTTCTCACCGAGGTCATCGATACCGGCATCGGCATTCCGGAGGAAGACCTCCCGCTGGTGTGGGAACGCTATTACAAGGTCAACGACTTCCACAAGCGCGCAAACATGGGAACCGGTCTCGGCCTCTCCATCGTCAAAAACATCCTCCTCCTCCACGGCGCGGAGTTCGGCGTCAACAGCCGCCCAGGCGCCGGCAGCAACTTCTGGTTCAAGCTCAAAACATGTGAGTGACGGTATGGGAAACCAGGGTTCCGCCTCACCCCAAAAGACATTCCCTCCGGGGAAGAAACAAAGCCGGGTACCGACCGTTTGGTCTGCACCCGGCTTTGTGTTTATCTGCTTCATGGGAGTTCGATGGGATTCGCGGGG
>JBJFGC010000334.1:0-9828 GCA_051892315.1 Eubacteriales bacterium | reverse complement strand
ATAAAAAAAGTCTTACCGCACGGCAAGACGATGCTTCTGCAAAATATGGATTCCGACCTTGCCGACACAACTGTCCCGGGAAAAAGTTCGCTTCTGATTTCGGGTCAGTATACCACAATTCGACACAATTTGTCAATATAAAATTCACCGTTATATCACACAAAAATCAAGGACAGATGGATTCGTTTTTTGGGGTTTGCTGACGGGATGCCGGAAACAAGAGCAGGGGTTCCTGGAGGCACTGTCCAGGGAGGTTCATGCTCCATTTCGCAAAAAACTTCCCCTCAGCAACCATTCCCAACCTATTGATTCTCTCTCCATAATATGTTATAATATAAATGAAGAAATCCACTGTTTGTTGAGAGGCCTGACGGGGGAAACGTGAATAAAATTATCCGATCCGCATTAGCGGCAATGTCGAAGCATGACATTGATCTGAAAAACAATTACGAGCAGACCAGACAGTTTCAGCACGCGACCCGACCGTATATCAAAAAAATAACGTGCAATTGTATGGAACGCATTCTGCATCTTGAGGGGCGGGACCTGCTTTTGCGCGCCTTTTCGCATACCGGGCATGTGGAACCCATTCTCATTTTTTTCCACGGCGGCGGCTTTGTGACCGGCGATTTCGACAGCTACAGCAATGTCTGTGCGAGTCTCTCGCAGCAGCTGGGCCGGAAAGTTCTTGCCGTGGACTACCGACTGGCACCGGAGCATAAATTTCCGGCGGGGCCAGAGGACTGTTATGCCGCGACGCAGGAAATCCTGAAGCATTGCGAGGACTGGTATCAGGCAGATCCCGCGGAAGCGATCCTCATCGGCGACAGCGCGGGAGCGACGCTTTCCTGTGTCGTTTCCATGATGGCACGCGACCGCGGCGGATGGATGCCGAAAAAGCAGATTCTCATTTATCCTGCCGCATGGTGCGATTTTACCGACGCTACCCCCTTCCGTTCCGTCATCGACAACGGAAAGGACTACCTTCTCACGCAGAAGGAGCTTCTTGACTACATGGAGCTGTACGCGTCAAAGCCGGAGGATTTTGATCATCCCTATTTTGCTCCCCTGAAGCATACCGACTTTACATGCCTTCCCGAAACGCTTGTTGTGACGATGGAATACGACCCGCTGCGCGACGAAGGCGAGGCTCTGGCCAAAAAGCTGGCGGAAAACGGCTGCCGCGTTACTGCGCACCGCATCAAAAACGGCATTCACGGTCTGATCGTTCTGCCGCCCTCCGCTCCCCTGACCAGAGAGATTTACCGATCCATTCACGAATTTATTACGGATACCGATTATGTGGAAAATAAAAGAAGCAAAGTGGAAACGCCTTGACAACGCGGCGAAAATTTTCCCCGCCCTTGCGGGTCGGGAAGACAGCGAGGTCTTCCGGATTGCGTGTACGCTTCACGAGGACGTGGATCCTGCGCTGCTCCAGTCTGCACTGGACGCGGCTGTCGAGGAGCATCCTTCGTTCACCGATACCATTCGAGCAGGACTTTTTTGGTATTATCTGGAACCTACCCGCCTTCGGCCGAAGGTACACGAGGAGACGGAAGTGCCGCTCCAGCCGCTGTACGACGAGGGGCATGGGCTGCTCATTGATATCTCTTATTACAAAAAGCGCATCAATCTTGAAATTTTTCACGCAATTGCCGACGGAACAGGCGCGTTCATTTTCTTCCGTTCCATTCTGGCAAATTATCTTGCTCTCGCGCATCCGGAGGAGCTGAGGGACGTTCCCATCGAACGCTTTGACTCTACGGAGCGCGAAAAGACATCCGATGGTTTTACAGAATATTTTGAGCCGGAGAAGGGAAGCAGTACCAATTTTGCGTTCCTCGGCTCACGGGCGGACAAGACCAAGGTCTATCGGTTCAGTGAACCGCGTACGCCCGACTGCAGGCAGTTAGTGACAGAGGGCGTGGTATCGGTCGCGCAGATTAAGCGCGCGGCGAAGGCGGAGGGCGCGACCATCACGGAGTTTATTTGTGCGCTGCTGATTCAAAGCATTCATTCGGTCATGCCGCGCCACGATTACGGAAAGACGATTCGCGTCGCCGTACCGGTGAATCTGCGCAACTATTTTTCCTCGAATACCATGCGCAACTTCTTTGGGATGATAGAAGTTCAGTACAATTTTTCTGCCAAGGGGCCGCATGAGCTTTCGGACATCATCCGTGCAGTCAAGGCAGCATTTGAGCATGAGTTGACCCGCGAAAACATGGAGCAGAAAATCGCGTCGCAGGTGAAAATGGAGCGGCATCCGATTGTGCGGATGTGTCCGCTGGTGTTGAAGGACTGGATCATGAATCTTCTCCAGAGCGTTTCCATGCGGCGGCGGACGATTTGTCTGTCGAACGTGGGGCGAATCGAGATTCAGCCGGAACTGGCCGGCTATATCGCCGGTTTTGACGTTTTCAACAGCAGTTCCAAGCGGCAGGTGTGTATGTGTTCCTTTGGAGACGTCATGACCATTACGTTTTCCGGCGTTCTTGCCGAACATGATGTGGAGCGGGCGTTTTTCCGCAGCCTCGCAGGCTACGACAGCGCCATCACGATATCCACCAACTATTCCGCGAAGGAATTTGAGTAGATGGAAAATGCGGGAGAAGCTTTTTCAAAAGCTGTCTTCTCCAGAAATCCCAAAACGAAGGAGGTTCTATGCAAAGATGCACATCCTGCGGGGTGAATCTGACGGGAAAGCGGCGGGCCTGTCCCCTGTGCGGGCAGAAGCTTGATCCGGACGTGGCTGAGGAAAGTTACGATGTTTTTCCGAAGGTCTCCGTCAAGTTTACGTACGATTTTATTTTTAAAATTTCGACTTTTGTAGGCATTCTTGCGATTCTGGTCATTAACATCATCAATTATGTCTTCATTCCGCATCTTGCCATCTACGTTCCGTTGTCTCTTGGGGTAGTCGGCGCGTGGATTATCATCAACGTCGGAGTCATTCAGCGGAAAAACGTAGCGAAAAATATTATGTACGAAGCGGTCTTATCCATGCTTTTATGCATTCTCTGGGACAAGCTCACCGGCTGGCGGGGCTGGAGCATCGATTTTGTGCTTCCCGTGACCTCGGCCTCTCTGGCGGTTTTCTACTTTGTGATGGGCATCGCTGACCGTCGCCGTCCTACCACCTACGCGACCTATTTTACCATTAGCATGCTTGGCATTGGCGCCACACTGGTTCTGCTGTATCTGGACATGTTCCAGGGAATTTCCCGTTATTTTGCCGTCATTTCCGCTGGTGTCGGGCTGTCCCTTCTGGTTGCGCAGATCATCTTTCGCGGAAAGAGCTTCTTCTCGGAGCTGTACCGGTGGCTGCATATGTAGGGAGAACAAAAAGTTCACCGTGGATACGTCAGATTCTTTTTTATCCCTCTTGCAATCTTCCGGTGGATATGCTATAATTTTTCCATCCATATTTGTATATTTTGACTTTTTGGAGGGGATAACTTATGGGCATCCTGAAAGTATTTACTTATAACATTCGTACCGAAGCGGCGGTGGACGGCATCAACGCGTTCACAAACCGCAAGGAATTTGTGAAGGAGGCGTTCCCGAAGTACGAGGCAGACTTAATCGGATTTCAGGAAACGCAGCCTCATATGAGACAGTGGATCATCGAAAATTTCCCGGATTATCAGGTGTGCGGCATCGGGCGGGAGAAGAATCTTCTTGGCGAGAGCAACATCATCGCGTTCCGTAAGGATAAGTTTGACCTGATCACGCTCGACACGTTCTGGCTTTCCGATATGCCGCACCGGCCGGGTTCCCGTTTCTCGACCGACCAGAGCACCTGCCCGCGTATCTGCACCTGCACAACGCTTTTTGACCGGGAAACCGGCCGTGCGTTCCGCTATTACAACACCCATCTTGACCATGTCGGAGCTTTTGCGCAGGCGCAGGGGATTTCTCTCATCCTGAACCGCATCGCGTCGGACTACGACACATGGCAGCTTCCCGTGATTCTGACCGGCGACTTCAATGTCACACCCGACAGTGTGGTGTACAAGTCTGTGATGGAATTCCAGGGTTGTGGTTCACCGCTTGTCGATGTGACGGCGGACGTTGGACCGACGTTCCATGCCTTCCGTCCCGCGGAGGTTGGATCCAAGATCGATTATATTTTTACGAACCTGCCCTGCGATACTGCCAAATCGTTCACCGCGACCGACGAGCGGGACGGAGTCTATCTCTCCGACCATTATCCGGTCTGCGCATATCTTGAACTGTAAAAAACGAGGTGAACCATGAAATGTCCGGTCTGTTCCTCGACCGACAGCCGGGTCATTGACTCGCGGCCGGTGGATGAGAACAACAGCATCCGCAGAAGGCGGGAATGTCTCTCATGCCATCTGCGTTTCACAACATACGAAATCATTGACGTATTGAACCCGATTGTTATCAAAAAGGACGGCTCACGCGAGCTGTTCGACCGAAATAAGCTGCTGGGCGGCCTGATGAAAGCCTGTCACAAGCGTCCCGCGGATGCAACCCTTGTCTGCGAGGAGGTAGAGACGGCGATTCAGGGACTGATGCAGCCGGAGATTTCATCGACAAAAATCGGAGAAATCGTCATGGAAAAGCTGAAGCAGCGGGATGCGGTCGCCTACGTCCGGTTTGCGTCGGTACACCGCGAATTCAAGGACATCGACACGTTCCTGCGGGAGATTGACGAGCTTCGGAAAAGTCCCGAATATCAGGAAAGTCTGGAGAGAAAACGAAAAGCGGCGGAGGAGCAGCCGAAGCCGTAAAAGCAGGAGAGCATCATGTTTTTATACATTGTCAGACACGGCCAGCCGTTTTACTCGCCGGTAGAAAAACTCACCGAGACGGGCTGGAAACAGGCGCGTGCCATCGCGCCGCGAATGGTGCAGAGCGGGATTACGAAAATCTACGCCTCCCCGCTGCGGCGCGCTTACGAGACGGCGCTGCCGACCGCGCAGGCGCTGGGACTGGACATTACCGTGGAGCCGTGGACAAGCGAGAGCGTGGCGTGGTCCCGGTTTGCAAAGCAGCTTCCGGACGGACGGCAGACGTGGATCTGGAATACCGACGATATCGGCGCGTTCGTGCGCGGGGAAAACCACGACGCCGGGGAAAAATGGTACGAGCTGGACGCGATGAAGGAGATTCTGAACGGAAAAGAAGGCTATGCGGCCATGGAGCGTGAGTCCGACGAATTCCTTGCACGCCAAGGCTACGTGCGCGACGGGAACGAGTACCGCATCGAACGTCCGAACGACGAGCGCATTGCGGTGTTCTGTCACCAGGGCTTCGGGTTGTCGTGGCTGTCGCATCTGCTGCGTATTCCGCCGAACATTTTCTGGGCGGAGTTCGATATCACTCACACCGGCTGTACCGTCCTTGAATTCCGCAACCACAAAAATGGCCGGACAGTGCCGAAATGCCTCTGCCTGTCCGATATGTCCCACATTTTTGCCGACGACGAATGCGACTACAAATACCACACAAATTTCAGAATTTAACGTTTTCATGAAGAAACCAAACAAAAAACAGAGAAAGTACAGGCCGACAGAGCTGTACTTTCTCTGTTTCTCTATTGTGGATGCAGCTTGCATGGCTGAAACTGCATCTTGCCGGAATCCGCTTGATTTCCATGTTTTGCTATGCTATACTGTAGGCACAGGAAAGGAGGTGCGGAATGAAACTCATCATCAGACAGGACGAGAACGCCGCCGAGACGGAGATTACCGTCGTGTGCCGCTGCGTTGACGCGCAGATGGAGGAGCTGCTTGCGACTATCTGCCTGATCGACAATACCGTCACGGGGCGGCGCGGGGACGAAACCTGCTTCATCCCGCTGAAGGAGATTCTGTATTTTGAGTCGGTCGAGAACAAGGTCTTTTTCTACACGGATGGAGAGATGTACGAAATGTCCGCGAAGCTGTATCAGCTGGAGGAAAGGCTGCAGAATTCCAAATTCGCGCGCATTTCCAAATCAACCATTGCCAATCTGAACAAATTCCACAGCATCCGGCCGGAGAAAAACAGCCGCCTCATCGCCACGCTCGTGAACGGCGAACGGCTGATGGTGTCCCGGCAGTATATTGGGGAAATCAAGAAAAAACTGGGGGTATCGCTATGACAAACAATAAGTACGTCAACTTCATTCTGTATTTTTTCATGGCGTTCGGCGCAGCCGTGTTTCTGCTGATGTTCCTGCGTCCGTTTAAGCCGAACGTGTTTGAACCGAATCACCTGTACAGCATTGCGGCGTCCATTTTTCTGAATCTGCTGGTTTTTCAGAAAACCTTCCGGGCGAATGTTCCGCTGATCGAATACTGGGTGCGCCGCGTGCTGTACATCGGGTTCGTCGCAATCAATACGCCGCTGCTCTTTCTCCTGTTCGACTGCATCGCGCCGGAACGCCGGCTGATTTATTTCCTCACCTCCGCGACGGTTCTGGAACTGCTGCTGTTCGTCATTTATCTGATCATTGACCGACATACCATCCGCGCGACCCTCGACGAAATCAATCAAAAACTGAAAAACAACAGGGAAGAATAAAAAAAGTCAAAAAAATCCCAAAAATTTTGCTAAACCGTCAAACCGAACCGCCCTTTCTGCGACTATATGGGTGTACGAACAAGATGTGGACGTCCAATACAGCTTGTTATACAAAAGCCGAGGCAAACCAACATGAAAAAAGACGAACTTCTGAATTATTTTGATGATCTGACCCGGCTCGCCCAGTCGAAATGTACGTCCGACGCGGATGCCGAAGACCTCGTTTCCGAAACGTTCGTTGCCGCGCTGACCTTTCTCAACCGGGGCGGCGAGATCGCGTATCCGAAAACGTGGCTGGCGAACACGTTCATGCACAAATACAATTCCGCGCTCCGTAAAAAGTACGGCGCTCCCGAAATCGTCAGCTGCGACGTTCTCACGGAAATGTCCGATTGGTCCAACGAAATGGACGAGGCCGGCGAGACGGACGAAGAAGCGGAACTGCGGCGTGAAGTGACGTATCTCACACAGACAAATCGTGAGGCGGTCATCCGGTATTATTTTGCTGGAGAAAGCGTCGCGCAGATTGCGGAGGCGATGGGCGTTCCCGAAGGCACGGTCAAAAGCCGGCTGTTCCAGGGCCGCAGTCAGATCAGGAAAGGACTTGACAAAATGGCAAACATTACACAAATTGGTGGAACCGATCCCATCACGAACACCCTTCCCTCAACCCTCAGAATCAGCAACAGCGGAAGTTGGGGAAATGGAATGCGGCCTATGTCTTTGGTAGAGGGAGACCTGATCGCGCAGAACATTCTCATCAACGCCTACGAAAGACCGCTGACAATGGTTGAAATTGCGCGGGTTCTCGGAATTCCGACCGCGTATATCGAACCGATTGTGGAAAAGCTGGTCGACGGGGAACTGATGGCAAAGACGAGCGGCGACCGGTACTATACCGATTGTATCGTCTATAAACCGGAGGATTCGCTCACCCGCTTCGACGCGCAGCTTCAGTTTGTCGACGACAACTTCGATCGATTCTGGAAGGTTCTTGCGGAAATGCTGACAAAGCTTTCGGAACTGGACTTTTATGGAAAAATGAATCCGAGACAGCAGAAAAAGCTCGAACGCTATGCGATTCTGGACGCCGTACAGTCGTTTGTCGCGGATGGAGCGGAGGCTTTGTATGCACCTCCGGGAAACCATCCGAAACGAAAGGACGGCGGCCAATGGACGGCAATGACGTGGATGTATCCGGCCGGCTTTGATTTTTCCAAAATGGATTTGATCAGGGCTTATAACGCCGTCGGCGGTCGCCGCTTCGGGGGCAGAGATGAAGATTACATGGGCTCCCGCGGGCTTGCGATGTCTGAATTTGAAACTCCGTTTAAGGACTGCGCCAACGCGAAGTTCAGCGGTGTCGGTCTGACGATGTATTCGCAGAAGATGCGGAAAATGCTGTGGTGCATTTACAAACAGATTCCGCTGGATACCCAGGGTGCGGACATTCCCCAAAAAATGATTGAGCAGATTCCCGAATATGAGAAGGATGGTATCCTTCTGCGGGAAGACGGAGTTCTGAAGGTCGATATTCCGACCCTTTCCTCTGTGGAATATTGGCAGATGCTCGACCCGTTGGTGGGCGAAACGAGAGACGCCCTGATCGCCGAACTGAGCGGCGCGTACTGCGATTTCCTGAGAAACACCAGAATTCTCCTTCCCGAACATCTCAAGGGTTCGCCGAATGTCCCGGACTATCTGCTGTACCGGTGTTCCAATGACTGCATCCTCATGGCGGTCGTCCGCAAGGCCTGCGAAAAGCAGCTCCACCTCCACGACGTCGATTTTTGCTGTCCTCCCATGGTATTCCTCTACGTGGAGTAACGGAGCATAACGCGCGAAGTTTTTCCGCCTTCCAAAGATACGATACCGAACAGAGACAGGGTTCATACCAATCGAACGATGTGTATGAACCCTGTTTTCACCTTCCTCCGTTCTTTATTTTGCAGACGCATTTGCGGATGGTGTCAGCGGGGATGACGGTGAAGGCGAACAGGGCGCAGAGGAGGAGTTCGTGCCCGTCGAGGGGGACGCAGCGGAAGACTTCACCGCCAAAGTAAATGATCAGGAGCTGAATGGCCGCAACGGCCGGCATGATGACCAGAAACGCACGGTTCCGGCGGAGATTGGCGAACAGATTGATCCGGCTGGTGCGGGTACACATCGCAATGCCGATGCCCATAAAGATAAAGAGGGCGAAAAACAGCGTCAGGTGATATTCCATGGAGCCCCCGAACATGTAGCGGACCGATGGGGAAACAAGGAAGAAGACCGACAGCGCCACCGCGTACACACCGGTCAGCGCAATCTGCCGAATCATTGACCCGTTCAGGATGGGTTCGTTCCGTTTTACCGGCGGACGGGTCATGTATTCCTCAAGGGCGGGTTCGCCGGCAAAGGCGAGGGAACCGAGCGTATCCATGATGATATTGACCCACAGCATCTGAATGACCGTCACCGGACTTTCAATGCCGAACATCGGCCCGATTACCGATACCCCTACCGCCGAGAGGTTCATTGTAAGCTGGAAGGTGATGAATTTCCGGATGCTTTCAAAAATTGTCCGCCCGAACAGAACCGCTTTTGTGATGGAGACAAAATTGTCATCGGTGATCACAATGTCGCCCGCTTCCCGCGCAACGTCCGTCCCGCTTCCCATGGCAAAACCGACGTCGGCCGTTTTGATCGCGGGTGCGTCGTTGATTCCATCGCCGGTCATTCCCGTCACGTGGCCTGACGCTTTGGCAATACGCACGAGACGGCTTTTGTCCGTGGGTGTTACACGGGCAATCACACAGATACACGGCAGTAGCTCGGTCAGCTCCTCATCGGTCAGTTGCTTCAGCGACGCACCGTCAATCACAACCGAAGCCCGTTCGCTGACATAGCGGGACACACCGTAGGATGGGTCGAACGTTTGGTAGGTGTCCGGCAGAATGCCGCATTCTCTGGCGATGCCGGCCGCCGTCTTGTCGTTGTCTCCGGTGAGCATGACCACCTTGATGCCTGCGCTGCGGCATTCCAGAACGGCAGGAAGGGCCTCCTTCCGCACCTCGTCCCGAAGAACAAACAGGGCAGTGAACGTCAGCGGGATGCGGTATGAAAAGCCGCTTTTCCGAAGCTCATCAAAAAATTCCCCTTTTCCCTCCGCTTGCAGAAGAATCCGGCACGACTGTTCGGAATAGCGGCGGATGGTTTGTATGATTTCCTGCCGCCAGACGTCGTCCACCACCACGGTCCGTCCGTTTTTATCGAGATAGGACATACAGTAGGGGAGAATATATT
>JBJFGC010000333.1:0-2481 GCA_051892315.1 Eubacteriales bacterium | reverse complement strand
TAGAAACCATGACGTATACCTATTATCAGAACAACGTCAAGCCGAAGCCGCAGGTGGAAGGCAAGAAGGGCTTTGTCTGCAAGGTTTGCGGCTACATTTACGAAGGAGACGAGCTGCCGGACGACTTCATCTGTCCGCTCTGCAAGCACGGCGCGGCGGACTTTGAACCGATCGGATAAACCGGCAAACGGCAGCTTCGGAAAAAAATCATGATCAACATTCTGCTGGAAGGGTATGATATAGATGCCCCGTGGCTATATGATGAGCTGAAACCTTACCTGAAACCGTGGTATTCGGTCGCTGTTGTGGCTTTTTCCTTCCGCGACAATCGTGTAACCTCCTTATCCGATTGGGAAGCGCTCTACGGAAAAGCCGGCAAATACTATGACGGGATCGTCGGCGGATTTCGTTCCTACGGTATATCCGAAGATCAAATTGCCTTTCTCAACTACTTTACGGATACCAAAGCATCCGCCGCGGAGAAAGTCCGGGCAGCCGACCTTCTCTACTTTCCGGGCGGTCTGCCGGATCGGATGATGGACCGAATTCGGGAATTCGAGCTGTACGATGTCCTGATGGCGCACAAGGGAATCGTTATGGGGTACAGTGCCGGCGCTGTTCTTCAACTGGCGGAGTATCACTTGTCTCCCGATAACGATTATCCCGCGTTCCGGTATTATGAAGGGCTTCCCTATCTGAAGGATTTCTACCTGGAGGTTAATTATGAAGGGACCCCGGAGCAAAACCAATCCATCCGGCGTGTGACTGCGGAAAAGGGAAAACCAGTCTACGCAACCGCTCTCCGTTCCGGTGCGCTTCTCGTCGTCAATGGAACCATCCGGCCGCTTGGGAATGTCCGATGCTTCCCTCCTCTGCCCCAAAACTCGAATCCATAATAGAACAAAGTTGGATGCAAGCCAAACGGTCTGCATCCAACTTTGTTTTTGTTTTTTATCAACCAACCCTCGTACAGAAGGCTGGAGCTGCGATCCTATTCTCTGAATTACTTCTTCAGTCCCACAGCAGCTTTTGCTTTTTCTGCAATGGAAGCTGCGTCGAGCTTGAAGTAGGAGACGAGTTCCTTCGCGGGGCCGCTGCGGCCGAATTCGTCGTTGACGCCGACGCGGAGAACCGGAACCGGGCACTTTTCTGCGAGGCATTCGGTAACCGCACCGCCCAGACCGCCGATGATGGTATGTTCTTCACAGGTCACGATCGCACCGCAGGCCTTTGCTTCTGCAACAACAAGGTCCTCGTCAAGAGGCTTGATGGTGGAGATGTTCACAACGGAAGCGGAAATGCCTTCGTTTGCGAGAAGTTCACGCGCAAGGAGGGCCTGCTCGACTTCGATACCGGTCGCGATAAGGGAAACGTCGGTTCCTTCGGCCATCTTTACGCCCTTGCCGATTTCAAACTTATAGTCGTCGCCGAACAGAACCGGAACTGCCATTCTGCCGAAACGGAGATAAACAGGACCAACGTATTCAATCGCTGCTTTTACGGCGAGTCTCGCTTCCACAGCGTCCGCGGGGTTGAGGATGACCATGCCCGGAATGGAACGCATGAGCGCGATGTCTTCGCAGCACTGGTGGGTCGCACCGTCTTCACCGACGGTAATCCCGGCATGGGTTGCGCCGATTTTGACGTTGTTGTGAGGATACCCGATGGAGTTGCGGATCTGCTCAAAGCTGCGTCCGGCCGCAAACATAGCGAAGGAGGAAGCGAACGGAATCTTCCCGCAGAGAGACAAACCGGTCGCAACGCCGATCATGTTGTTTTCCGCAATGCCGCAGTCAAAAAACCGTTCCGGAAACGCCTTTTTGAAGGTTCCGGTCTTGGTAGCGGCCGCAAGGTCAGCGTCCAGCACCACAAGATTATCGTAAACCGCACCAAACTCTGCCAAAGCCTTCCCGTACGCTTCACGAGTTGCAATTTTATCTGCCATTTTCAAATATTGTCCTTTCAAATTTTTTATAAGGGGATACGCGGCTTTCCTGAAGGAAAAACCGCCAAAGAACGGTAGTCCTTCTTATCTCTCCCCGAGATCCTTCATCGCAATTTCGTACTGCTCCTCATTGGGGGCGGCACCGTGCCATGCCACATTGTTTTCCATGTAGGAGACGCCTTTGCCCTTCGTGCTGTGCGAAATGATCACAGTGGGCTTGTCCGTGCATGCGCGGGCTGCCTTATATGCGGCTTCAATGGAGTCGAAGTCGTGCGCGTCGCATTCGACAACGTTCCAGCCGAATGCGGCGAACTTGGTGTCGTAGGGCGTGGGGTTCATGACCTCTGCGATGGGGCCGTCAATCTGGAGTCCGTTGAAGTCGATGAGCCATACAAGATTGGAAAGATGGTGGTTGCCGGCAAACATAGCTGCTTCCCAGACCTGACCTTCTTCGGTTTCACCGTCGCCGAGGATGGCGTAAATTCTCTGGGGCTTCTGATCGATCTGGCAGGCGAGAGCCATGCCGCAGGAAACGG
>JBJFGC010000332.1:0-2490 GCA_051892315.1 Eubacteriales bacterium | reverse complement strand
CTTGATTTTTCCAAGGAAAACGCTGCGAATAATGCAGCCGCCGCGCCACATGAGAGCAATCCCTCCGTAATTGAGGTTCCAATGATAGGTTTGGGCCGCCGAACGCATCAGCGTATATCCCTGAGCGTAGGATACAATTTTGGATGCATACAGCGCATTCTTGAGATCTTCAATAAACGCTTTTCGGTCACCTTCAAAGATAACCTTCGGGCCGTCAAGCACCTTCGCGGCAGCAACCCGTTCGTCCTTGATGGCACTGAGACATCTTGCAAACACTGCTTCCCCGATCAGAGTGAGCGGAATTCCTTCATCCAGAGCGGCGATTCCGGTCCATTTTCCGGTTCCTTTCTGACCGGCGGTATCCAAAATCTTGTCGACCAACGGCTGTCCGTCTTCGTCCCGACGGGTCAGAATGTCCGCTGTAATCCCGATTAAATAGCTGTCGAGAATATCGTGGTTCCAGTCCGCGAAAACCTCATGCATTTCGTCACAGCTCATTCCGAGGTAATCCCGCATGAGCTGATATGCTTCACAGATAAGCTGCATATCACCGTATTCGATCCCATTATGCACCATCTTCACAAAATGTCCGGCGCCGCCTTCGCCAACCCAGTCGCAGCACGGCGACCCATCCTCCACTTTGGCGCAGATATCCTGCAGAATCGGCTTGACCCGTTCCCATGCGGCCGGAGAACCTCCGGGCATCATGGAAGGCCCGTTATACGCTCCCTCCGCACCTCCGGACACACCGGTACCAATGTATAACATGCCATGCTTTTCCACGTATTCACAGCGTCTTGCGGTGTCAGGAAAATGTGAGTTTCCGCCGTCAATGAGAATGTCGCCTTCTTCCAGAAGCGGCAGGAGCTTCTCTATGGTTTCGTCAACCGGAGATCCGGCTCGAATCATCATCATAACCACACGGGGTTTTTCAAGACTTGTCACCAGTTCTTCGAATGATGCGCATCCAATAAAGTTTTTTCCTTTTCCGCGTCCATTCATGAATTTGTCCACGACACCGTCCCAAATATCGTATACCGCAACGGTGTAACCGTGCCGTTCCATATTCATGGAAAGGTTTTCCCCCATGACCGCCATGCCTATCATGCCGATATCCGCTTTTTTCATATGTTCTCTCCATTCTGCCATATGGCTGTTGATTTGGTTTCTGTCCTGTCTTTCCGCATTTGCTCCAGAATGCTGTATGGAATTCTCAAACCGCCGGTTCCACTCCCAATCGAAATGTGCGGCTTGAATGTTCCGTGGAAATCTGTGCCGCCAGAGAGCTTCAAACCGTATTTTGCCGCAAGAGCACGGTATTCCGCCGCCATTTCAGTGGTATAGTCTGTATAATAGCCTTCCAGACCGCACAAACCATTTTCCGTCAGATGACGTACAAAACGATCCAGTTCCTCATGCGTTTTTTTGGTCAGATGCAGATGCGCAAGATACGCATCCCCTCCGGCTTTACGGATAAGGTCAATGGCTTCGGTATCCGTCAGTGCCTGCGATTCCGCATATGCCGGGCAGCCGACGTTGAGCCATTGCCGGAAGGCTTCCTTCGGAGACGTGGAATATCCCTTTCGGGTCATAATTGCCGCAACATGGGCACGGCACAAAATCCCGCCTCCTGCCTCAGCACGGACTTCGTCAATGGTTACGTCAATTCCGAATTTTTGCAGCAAAGTGCAGGTTTCTCCAAGGCGGATTGTGCGTACTTCCCGGATATAAGCCATGGCTTCCGTCAGCTCTGGAGAATCTGGATCAATAAAGTATCCAAGAATGTGGGTTTCCGTGTCCGATTTTGCGGATAGCTCAATCGCCGGAACGACTTCGATACCCATCCTCTTTCCGGCAGCAACTGCTTCTTTTACTCCATCCACGGTATCGTGGTCGGACACCGCGACTGCGGCCAGTCCGTTGTTTTTCGCATGACACACCAATTCCTCCGGCGTCATGGAACCATCGGAACAGATGGTATGAGTATGTAGGTCGATTCGTTTTTCGTCCATTGTGCTCCCTATCCCTCATTCGCGTGTCCAGAGGCCAAGAGCCGGGTTGCTGATGTAAAAAATCTGCTCATCCTCTACGGTGTTGTAGCCATCCTTCAGAACCGTCGGATCGTATTTCTTGATGGCTTCTTCGTACGGAATGTAATCAAACCCCGCCCCGCGCACTTCCTCCTCCGTGAGAAGTCTGGTACAATACGTAATGTGAAAACGTCCATCGGAGGAGCCATGAATCAAATGTGCCGCAACGGAAAGGTTGGCTTTGAGTTCTTCACTTTCGTCAACAAGCTTCAAAATCTTTTCCCGTCCACAGTAACCGTATTTTCGAATCAGACGATCATTTTCCGCATCTTCTCCAAAATGTGCAACCGCAGGTGCAAGAACGATCAGCTCTCCGCCATCCGCAATGGCCATTCTTGTCCGGTAAATCGACTTGTTGCCAAGCCATGTGCTTTTGAATTCTCTCGGATCGAGGTAGACA
>JBJFGC010000331.1:0-9889 GCA_051892315.1 Eubacteriales bacterium | reverse complement strand
ACTACAATGTCAGCACGGCGGAGGTTCTCATGCCTGCGTCCGATATCAGCGAGCAGATTTCCCTGGCCGGAAAGGAAGCGAGCGGTACGGGCTGCATGAAATTCATGGTCAACGGCGCGCTGACCATCGGTACCCTTGACGGCGCGAACGTGGAGATGCGCGACGCGGTGGGCGACGAAAACATCTACATTTTCGGCCTGACCTCCGACGAGGTGGACGATTTGTGGAAGCACGGCTATTCCTCCCTGCACTATTACGCCAACAGCGACCGGCTGAAGGGTGTCATCGACCGTCTCCGCGGCTCCTTTGCGGGCAACAATTTCAGCGGTATGGTGGACTATTTCCTCTACAGCCACGGTGTTGCGGACCCGTATATGTGTCTCGCGGACTACGACTCGTACATCAACGTGTACGAACGCATGATTAAGACCTACGCCGACGAGGAGACCTGGACCAGAAAGTCTCTGCTCAACATTGCGGGCGCCGGCTTCTTCTCCTCCGACCGCAGCATTCGGGAATATGCAGACAACATCTGGCACATTACAGCAGTAAAATGATTTCGGATTTTGAAGAATACAAAACGAATTTGAAGACCAACGGAGACGTGTCGCTTTTCGGCGCGTTTCCGTCGGATTCTTTTCTGCGGTTCATGCTCCGCCTGCGGACGGAACATCTTCCGCTGGATGTGGCGGCGACGGTTTCCCTGGTTCTGCACGCGGACGAATGGAACCGTTCTTATAACAAGTCGGTGACCGTTTCCTTTGCGGAAGCGAAGCCGGACGAGGACGGGGTGCGCGTGTTCACAGCGGACGTGCGCATGGCGGACTTCCTCGCGGAATATGACCTCGGGGAAGACGGCTTGTTTTACTATTATTATTCGGTGAAAACCGGGGAGGACGAGCTTTGTCTCGGCGGGGAACGGCCGACCGCACTGGAGAAAATCGAAAACCACATCGGAGAACGCCAGCTTCTTCTGTACGCGCCGGAGTACCATACCTCCGAAGCGTTCCGGCATGGAGTGGTGTACCACATTTTTGTTGACCGGTTTGCAAAGTCGGAGAAGCATCCATGTCCGGTGAAGGAAGGAGCCGTGCTGGATCCGGACTGGGAGAGCGGCATTCCGCAGTATGGGGCCTACCCGGGTGCGGAGGTGGCGAACAACGTCTTTTTCGGCGGGAGTCTGTACGGAATCGCGGAAAAAATGGACTACATTGCCTCGCTCGGCGTGACAACGATTTACCTTTCGCCGGTTTTTGACGCAGACTCCAACCACAAGTACGATACGGGTGACTATTTAACCGTGGACGCGATGTTCGGCGGGGACGACGCTCTGCGGGAGCTGTGCCGTGCCGCGGAAGAACGCGGCATCCGAATCCTTCTCGACGGGGTCTTCAACCATACCGGCGATGACAGCATCTATTTCAACCGGCGGAACCGGTACGATTCCGTGGGAGCGTATCAGTCGAAGGAGTCGCCGTACGCGGACTGGTACCATTTCCGGAGCTTTCCGGACGAGTATGAGTGCTGGTGGGGTGTGAAAATCATGCCGCGCGTGGACAGCGAAAATGCGTCCTACCGTGATTTTATCAACCGGCAGGTCGTTCCGAAATGGATGGACGCGGGCGTATTCGGCTGGCGTCTCGACGTGGCGGACGAGCTGTCCGACGCGTTTCTGGAGGATTTTCGGAAGGCGGTGCGGGAGCAGAATCCCGACGGTGTGATTCTCGGCGAGGTCTGGGAGGATGCGTCGGATAAGGTAAGCTACGGCCGCCGGCGGAGTTATCTCCGCGGAAGACAGCTGGACGCGGTGATGAACTATCCGCTCCGCGACGCGGTGATTTCCTACGTGAAGGACGGCGAGGTCGGCAAGCTCCGCCGGTTTACGGAAGGTACCTACCGGCGCTATCCGAAGGGTTCATCGGACACGCTGCTGAACTTCCTCGGCACGCACGACACAGAACGCATTCTGACGGTTTTCGGCGGCGAGAGCGGGGAGGGAAAGAGCAACGAGGAGCTGTCCGTCCTGCGCATGACGCCGGAACAGCGGGAAGCCGCCGCGGCACGTCTGATGTTTGCGTACGCTCTTCTGGCGGGACTTCCGGGCGTTCCCTGCGTTTTCTACGGCGATGAGGCCGGGCTGGAGGGCTACCGCGATCCGTTCTGCCGCCGGCCGTTTCCATGGCACGCGATGGACGAGCGGATTCTGGCGCACTACCGCAGAATCGGCGCCATCCGGAAAAACCATGCCGTTTTCCGTGACGGCCTGTTCCGCATTCATACGCTGACACCGGACGTCTTCGCCTATGTCCGCGAGCCGTTGAACAAAAACGGCGAAACCATGCTGGTTCTGGCCAACCGCTCCGAAAAGCGGGAATTTCTTTTGCCCGACGGCGCGAAATCCGTCGAAACGGGTCAGTCCTGCGCGGGTCCCTGCGTCCTCGACGCATGGACCGTGGGGTATTTTGTGCTGGAATAAGGTTTTCGCAGGGGAGGGCAGAGTTGGGTGCAAAGCGTTCGATTTGCATTTGCTTTCTCTCCATAGAATCCATAGAAAAAGATATCGAAAAAGCTGGGTGCAGACGGAACGGTTTGCACCCAGCTTTGTTTCAATTCCTTTAAAATTTCCTTTAAAATTCCCCCGCATCCTCCATCTCATAGCTCCAGCTCGATCTCCGGGTAAGTGTCGGTGATCAAGGTGTAGTCACAGGAGTGGAGCTGGCATTGGAGCAGGTTTTGGGCGTTGTCGCGGACAAGGTCTTCGATGCAGCAGGAGTCGTCCAGGCGGTTTTCGATGTCGTTGGCGTGGGCGCGGATGGCGTCTATGTGACAGCGGATGTAGGATTCGGTCATGATGAGCCAGCGGCAGCGGAGGTGCGGGAGGTAAGAGGGGGCGAAGTCCTTTTTCCAGTCGAAGGGGATGTAGCAGCCCTCGACGATGAGGTTCTGGCTGTTCTCGATGGCGGTCTTGATCATCTCGCGGACGATGGGCCAGAGATAGGCGGTGAGCGCGTCGTCGTCGCTTTCCGGTGTCAGGTCGGTCTGGCCGCTGCGGATGAGCCCCATTTTGAGGTGATCGATGGAGAGGTACGGATAATTGTAGTTACGGAGCAGCTTCTGCGCGAGGACGGTTTTGCCGGTATGAGACGCGCCTGCGATGAGAAGAACCATAGATGCCTCCTGTGGGAGCAGAAAAAAGATCGTGTTCCGCTGCTAAAAATCGTTTTTACAGCGTAATCCAGTATCGCTGGATGCATTCTCCGTCGACGAGAATTTCTTTTTCAAAAACGCCTCCGCACGCGACGATGGTTTTCCTGCTTGCGGGATTGTTCCGGCTGCATGTGAGCAGGACGCGATCGATACCGCGCGCCCGGGCGTTTTGCAGATTCCGATGGAGCATTTCACGGGCGTAGCCCTTGCCGCGTTCCGACGGGCGGACCGAATATCCCATGTGACCGCCCCAGAGACCGAGAACCGGATGCTGGATGTGGCGGCGCAGGTCGATCATGCCGACGATGCGGTTGTCGGAGATGCGTACCGCGAGATAAGCGTCGGAGGGGACCGTGCCGGCCGGACAGGTGTCCGGCGATTCGCGCTGTTTCAGAAGAACGAGCCATTCGGCGACGGTGGCGCAGTCTTCGAGAAAACTGCACCCCGCGAAGGCGTCGGCATCGCCGGCAGACGCAAGCTCCCGTTTGAAGTCCAGAATCGCGTCCGCGTAATCGGCGGAAGGGGGAATGAGGCGAAGGTTTTCCATCATTTTTTCTTCTTCTGCGCTTATTTGGTCAGCGTTCTTCCAACGGCTTCGTGCCAGCCGTTGTACAGCGTCCGGCGCTTTTCGCTGGAGATGGACGGCTCGAACACCCGGTCCACGGCGCGGAGAGAGAGCAGCTCGTCTCTGGATTTCCAGAAGCCGCAGGCCAGACCCGCGAGAAACGCGGCTCCAAGGGCGGTCGACTCGCGCATGACCGGACGGACGACCCGGCGGTCGAGGATGTCCGCCTGAAACTGCATGAGGAAATTGTCACGGGTGGCGCCGCCGTCGACGCGGAGGTCGTGGATGGGACGGCCGGTATCGCGTTCCATCGCGTGAAGGAGGTCGGCGGACTGGTAGGCAATCGCTTCCTCGGCGGCGCGGATGATATGCTCACGCTTCGTGCCGCGAGTGATGCCGACGATGGCGCCGCGGGCGTACATATCCCAGTAGGGGGCGCCGAGGCCGGTGAAGGCGGGGACGAGGTAGACGCCGCCGGTATCCGGAACCTTGGAGGCATAGTATTCGGCGTCGCGGCTGTCGGTGAAAAAGCGCATTTCGTCACGCAGCCACTGAATGACCGAACCGCCGCAGAACACGCTTCCTTCAAGGGCGTACGTGACGGGCTCGTCCGGCCGTCCGGCGCAGATGGTGGTGAGCAGGCCGTTCTGGCTGTGTTCGCGGCTTTCGCCGGTGTTCATCAGAAGGAAGCAGCCGGTACCGTAGGTGTTTTTTGCATCGCCGGCCGCGAAGCATCCCTGACCGAACAGGGCGGCCTGCTGGTCTCCGGCGACGCCGCAGACGGGGATGGGGCAGCCGTCGATTTGTGCGGTGCCGAAGCATTCGGAGGAGCTTTTCACCTCAGGCAGGAGGGACGGCGGGATATCGAAAAGGTCGAGAAGTTCGCTGTCCCACGCGAGGGTGTCGATATTGTAAAGCATGGTACGGGAGGCGTTGGTGCGGTCGGTGGCGTGGGTGCCGGTGAGCTTCCAGGTGAGCCATGTATCGACGGTACCAAACATCAGCTCGCCGTTTTCGGCGCGTTCCCGCGCGCCTTCCACGTGGTCGAGAATCCACTTGATTTTGGTGGCGGAAAAATACGCATCCGGGACAAGTCCGGTTTTTTCACGGATGAGTGCATGGTACTCCTTCATTTCCTCGACCATTTTTGCGGTACGGCAGCACTGCCACACGATGGCGTTCATGACCGGTAGGCCCGTTTGCCGATCCCAGAGGATGGTGGTTTCCCGCTGATTGGTGATCCCGATTCCTGCAATTTCTGCCGCGTTCACGCCGGTTTTGGCGATAACCTCCATGAGGCATCCGTAGGAAGTTGACCACAGGTCGACGGGATCATGCTCGACCCATCCCTCGCGCGGGTAGATCTGCGGAAACTCCCGCGCGACGCTGCCGACGATTTGTGCGTCATGGTCAAACAGAATCGCGCGCGAGGAGGTTGTTCCCTGGTCCAGGGCAAGGATATATTTTTTCTGCATGGGTGATCTCCTTCTTTGTTTACAGGGGTGGGGCTTTGGCGAGGCCGGGGGCTTTGCACCCAAACGGCCCCTACCGCATTTCCATCATAGCCGCACCGCCGGCTGCCGCCGCATTGGCTTCTTCGCGGTGGCAGGTGAGGATGAGGTATTGACCGTCGAGCATCAGGGAGGTAAGACTGCGGATGCGGTCGGCATCAATGTGGGCAAAGGTTTCGTCGAAAATCATGAAGGGCGCTTCGGTTTTGAAGATTTCTTCCGCCAGGGCAATGCGGAGGGAGAGGTAGGCGAGGTCGGCGGTGCCACGGGAGAGATATTCGCCGGAGAGAAGGTCGGTTTCCGTCGAGCAGCCGGCGTTGAAGTTTCCGTCGAGGGTGAGGTTTTCGTGGACACCGCTGGTCGCACCGCTTAAGAGAATCGACGCGCTTTGCGCAATTTTGGGAATCACGCCGGAACGCATCTTTTCCCCCGCCTGAAGCAGCGCACTTTTCGCAAGCTCACACGCATCATGACGCAGGGACAGCTCCTCGATTTGACGATCAAGATCGTTGATGGCCGTCGCCGTCTCGTCCGGATTGCGGAACAGCGAGCCCAGCGCGGCCAGACGGTTTTCCAGCTCATGCTGCCGCTTTTCCGCCGATTTCAGCGCACTGTTCGTGAAATCCCGCTCGCGCATCATGCTCTTGATGCCGTCCGCGTTCAGTTCCGACGCCGTTTTTCCCCACGGCAGCTTCACGGTTTCGAGATATTCGTATTCCGCGTTCACACGGTCCACACCGACGAGCTGCTCGTTCAAAACCTCGAGCTTGCCGGTCAGGTTGGACAGCTTTGCCGTCATGGCATCGCGGTCTGCGCAGATGTCCGCGGCTGTGGCACGCAGACGGTCCAGCGTGTCGTAGAGGTTGTCGCTTACCTCCACCCCAGCCGTCTCGCAAAGCTCGTCTACCCGCAGAAGCGCACGGTCAAACCGCTGACGGGCCTGCTCAAGAAGGGGCGCGCCGGGAGCGGAAGGCGCGTCGCCTTCCTCGCCTTCCGTATCCTCTGTGTCTCCTTCCGGAACAGCGGGGGAAGAATAAAGCTGCTCCAACTCGTCAATGGTTTCCACGTGCCATTCCTCCAGAAGACGGGTCAGCGACGCGGAAACGTGCGCGTGCCGGAGGATGAAGAAGACGCCGAGGGACACAAAGGCCAGCGTCATGAGAAGCGGGAGAAGGTACGTATCCGTGTTGAAATAATACATCAGAAGGGACGCGGCCAGGCCAAACAGCCCGGCGACAAACAGCGCCATCGCGGCGGTGAACTGCACATGCGCGCTGGTGTCAAGACGCCGCGCCGTCTGCGCAGGATTTTCCATGTCCGACGCGTTCCCTTCTTCTTCGGAACCGTCCGGATCGCCGTCTTCCGGAAAAACATCCGGCACATCGGGATGGTCCGGCAGCGACTGCCCATACGCGGCACAGGCTTCCGCATAGGCGCGGATGTCCCGTTCGGCCTCGTCGACCGCTTCGGAGAATCCTCCGCCGAGCGGAGAGGCGTCCAGCTCAGCAAGGGTTTCGCGCAGAGCGGCGATGCTTTTTTCCGTCTGCTCCGCGCTGTCGATGCGGCGCTTGAGCAGAATTTTGTCAAGTGAGGAGAAAATGCCGTCGTACTTCTGCTTGTCCGCCCAAAGTTCCTGAATACGCTTTTTGATGTCGGAAAGCGAGGTGCTGACGCTGATGATTTCCGCGGAACGGCCGGAGGAATTTTTCATGTCCTCCAGCAGGGCGGCGCGTTTTTCGCGCAGTTCGTTCAGCTCGCCGCCGGTTCCGTTTTTGTGGCAGATTTCGCGGCGGACGTTGTCGAGGGCACGGATGGCCTTTTTGACGTCCACGGTTTCGTCTGCGGAGGTAAGCATATTCTCAACCGCGCTGCCGACGCTGCCCGCGTCCGGGCGGACCAGGGAGGCCTGACCCACAAAGCAGGTGTTCATAAAGACTTCCTCCGGCACGCCGAAAAAGTATTCGCCGGGGTCTTTTCCGGTCAGGGATTCACCTGTGGACATGTTGATGATGCGAACGCGTTCGCGTGTGGGTGCGTTGTCGGAGGTGAGAATGGCGCGTTCGAGACGGTACTCGACACCCGCGTCGGTTTCAAGAAGGATGTAGCCGGCGGCCTGACCGGTGAGACGGTTGATGCAGCGCGCCTTTTCCGACGGTTCGCCGGAGCGCGTGGCCTTGGAGGAGAGTCCATAAAACACAAATTTCACGAACATCGCCACCGAGGACTTGCCCGATTCGTTGGGGCCGTAAAGCACGTTAACCCCGTCCTCCAGCCGGATGTCCCGGTTGGACAATCCGCCGAAGGAGATGATATGGAGCAGTTTCAGTATCATGATAAATCCCCGTATGGTAACGTGAGTTCGACGGAGACGACTCCACTGCAAAAACCTTCAAACGAAGAACAGGGGGGCAGGATGTCGTGCAAATCAGGCAAAAAATCTGCACAACCTTTGTTGATTCCTTCTGTTTAAAGTTTTTTGAAGGGGGTGCGGGGGAAAGCTTTTTTTCAAAAAAGTTTCCCACGCGAATCCCATCGAATTCACGTTATGGTATGGTTAGAACGTTTTCTCTCCGGCCAGAGCCGAGAGGGCGTAGCGGAATGCACGGATGCCGACCTCTCTTGTATGCGCGTCCTCGGATTCGAGAGAAGGCTTCAGGATGCGATAGAGTTCGCCGGTGATGGTGATGTCCTGCTCGAGCGCGGCGCAGTCGACGTCGGGGAGGGTTGCGTCCTCGACGCGGAGCAGGAAGAGACCGAAACCGTCGTCCTCGAGGGTTTCCGTGTCGATGACGAGGGACTGTGCGACCACGCCGGTCAGCCGGAGGGAGAGGAGGGTATCCTCGCCGAAGCGGTGCTCCGCGATATAGGAAGCTACTGCCTCGCGGACGTCCGCCTGGGATTCCATGCCGGTGAGGGCCAGTTCCGCCTTTTCGTAGCGGCGTTTGGAGAAGCGCACCCGTTTGACCGTCACGCTGGATGCGGTGCCGGCTTTCTCGATCTCGACGATGCAGGCTCCCTTGGGACCGGTTTCATCGAACGCACGGGCCTCCAGACAGCCGCAGTAGCACCAGCGGCCATCATGACCGGGGGCGGGAGGATTATGGATATGGCCGAGGGCAGCGTAGTCGGCGCCGAAGGCGTCCAGGTGTTCTGCGGTGACGGGGCAGTCCTTGCTTGTGCCGCCGGATTTTGCGCCGGGCATATCGCAGTGACAGACGAGGAGGTTCACGCGGCTTGGATCGTCTACGGTATGGCCGGCGATGGGGACGGTCGTGAGGCTTGGTTCCGTGAACGCGAAGCCGTAGACGGTGACAGGAAGGTCCGGCAAGTCGACGAAGGAAAGCCGGCTCTCTGTAAAAACATGGACGTTTTCGGGAAACAGACTGCGCGTCCAGACGCTTCCGGCGCCGGCGCAGTCGTGGTTGCCGGGGGTAATGAACACCGGCTTCTCAAACCGCTCGAATTCCCGGCTCAGCAGTGCGACGGTTTCGCGTGTGATAAAGTCTCCGTCAAACAGATCTCCTGCGATGAGGACAAGGTCGACGCCGTTCGTTCTCGCATAAGTCATCATTGAGGTAAACGCCGCCCGCAGCTCGTTTCTCCGAATCTCCGCGTGCCGCGAATCCAGTCCGGAAAACGCGCTGTCCAGATGCACGTCGCCGGTATGCAGAATTTTGATCATAATTCCTATCGTTATTCCCCGCTGTAGGTTGTTTTATTTTTATTATATCATATTTGGAAGTATATTGCAAGAAAGTGCGGAAAGGTGAATGTAAATTCTGTGCGGGGGCCGGGACAGCGCTCCCTTTCCCTTAAAAATATCCTCCGGATAACGTTTAGAATTTTGTATTGAACTCCATACTATTTTGTGATATAATAAAATCGTCTATCTATATGCATATGTATAATTTTGAAGGAGAGAAGGTATGCGCAGAATCTTTTTTTGGCTTCTCTGGGGAGTCTTTTTGCTGACTTCCTGTGTTTCGCTGCGGGAAGCTGAAAGCGCGGCGGAACCGGAGAGGAAAAGTGAGGTACGGCCGGCGGAAGCAGCGGTGAATTGGGGCGGAAACTTGACGCCCGCTGTGCCGGACGCGGAAAACGAACCGGCGGAGCCTGTGGAGCTCGACGACCCGTACGCGGATGTGGACGTCACCTTCCTTGGCGTGGGCGATCTTCTTGTGCATCCCAATATTTATATGGACGCCGGCTTCCGGGGATACGAAGGGAAAACGTACGATTTTCTTCCCATGTTTTCCGATGTCGCCGATTTTTTTGCGGAGGCGGATATTGCGTTTGTCAATCAGGAAACCGTCATGGCGGGGGAAAAGTATGGCTATTCGGGCTACCCCTGCTTCAACGCACCTCAGCAGCTCGGCATGGACCTCTGTACCCTTGGCGTCGATATCGTCAACATTGCCAATAACCATATGCTCGATATGGGAACCGCGGGCCTTGCCGATACCATCGCCTTCTGGAAAACCCAGCCGACCCTGATGGTGGGCGCGTACGACGACGAGGAGGATGCCGCAACTCTCCGCATTCTGGAACGCGACGGCATCACCATCGCGGTTCTTGCCTATACGTTCGGTACCAACGGCCTGGTCAA
>JBJFGC010000330.1:0-2497 GCA_051892315.1 Eubacteriales bacterium | reverse complement strand
GGGATGAAAAAAAAGACGGCAGGGGGGAGCGGCGTGAGGCGAAAGGGACAAAATCTGGACAAGTTTTCCGGAAAAACTGTTGCGTTTTCTGAAGTAATCTGTTATAATAGAAAAAAGCAGGAGCTCTTGTTCATAAAAATGTTACAAAGCAGCTCCTTAACCCGCATCGGGCGGGCAGAAAGAAATCTTCCAGAAAAGAGAGCAGCGAAAAAGGAGAACAAACGATGGACATTGCAAAATATTATTTCAGCGAAGGCGAGAAGCCTCTGGACGTCATCAAGCCGGACGGCGGCTTTTTCGGGATTTTCCGGACGGTGGCGTGCATTGGGGACAGTCTGTCGTCGGGCGAATTTGAGTCAACGGACGCGGAGGGCCGGAAGGGCTATCACGATTTTTACGAATACTCGTGGGGGCAGTACATGGCGCGTGCGGTCGGGAACACGGTCTACAATTTCTCGCGGGGCGGGATGTCGGCGGACTGGTATCTGAATTCGTTCGGAAACGAAATCTGTGCGTGGGACCGCAGCAAGGCGTGCCAGGCGTACATTCTCGCGCTTGGCGTGAACGATCTGATGGGTCAGAACCGTGAGATCGGATCGGTCTCTGACGTGGATGTTTCGGACTATACGAAAAACCGGAAAACGTTTGCGGGGGACTACGCGAAGATCATCCAGCGGTACAAGGAGATTTCGCCGGAGGCGTACTTCTTCCTGATGACGATGCCGCGTGGGGAGCAGGACGACGAGCGGGTGACCGGGCATGCGGCGCTGCTGCATGATCTGGCGGGAATCTTCACGCGGACGTACGTTCTTGACTTTACGGCCTATGCGCCGCGCTACGACGCTGAGTTCCGCCGCAACTTCTATCTGGGCGGCCACCTGAACGCGGCGGGCTATCTCCTCACCGCACAGATGGTCATGAGCTACATCGACTACCTCGTCCGCAAGTCTCCCGAGGATTTTGCCCAGGTGGGTTTCATCAACAAAGGGTTCCACAACATGCAGGCGCGGTGGCTGTGACGCTGACGCAGAGGTTGGGCAGAATCCGTACGGTCCTTTGTCCATCCATTGCTTTGAAAGTTTTTGCGGAGGCGGGAGGTGCTTTTTCAGGAAAGCACCTCCCCGTCATGAAACTCACGATAAAAAATTCCCCGATTTCCCTGTTGAAAGGAAAATCGGGGCAGGCGGGGAATCCCCGCTTTTTTTATTTCAATGGGAGTTTCCCCCGCACCCCCTTCCAAAAACTCTAAACAGAACCAAATGACAACGTTGATGCAAATTTTATGTTGGATTTGCACCAAACTTTGTCCATCCATTTTTTTGAAAGTTTTTGCGGAGGGGGGGAGGTGCTTTTTCAGGAAAGCACCTCCCGTTGCACGAACCATCTATTCATTTTAGTGGATAATGGTCGGGTCGCCGTGGTAAGCGGGCAGTGCATGCGGGCGAACGATTTCGCCGCCGGACTCGTAGGAGTCGATGGCTGCGAAGATGTATTCCATGGTAGCGAGAGCGTCGCGGCCGGAAGCACGGAGGTGTTCGAGCGGGACGTTATTGGAAAGGTCTTCGTAGAATGCATGGATACGGATCGGGAAGGTTGCGCCGAAGTCGGTCACACCGGTGTTGGTGATCTCGGGTTCCTGACCCTGCTTCCAGTAGGTGAGCTTTTCCACGCAGTTTTCGATGCAGAAGGTACCGTGCGTGCCAGCCAGTTCAAAGGACCACCAGCCGCCGAGACCGAACATTGCGTCGCCTCTCTGGGACAGGAGGTAGCCGACGCAGCCGTTCTGGAACTTCATGTGGACCGACTGGATGGAGAGCATGAGGTCTTCGGACTGACGTCTTGCGCCGGGCTTATCCATGAACGCCTGGATGTGGGTGATGTCGCCGCAGAAGTGACGCATGACGGAGAAGGGATGGGTGAGGAATGCCTTCGCGTGAGAGTAAGGCATCTGCCATCTGGAGTTCTTGTCAACGGGATTCACGTTCACGGTGCTGCCGTTGAAGCCGACCTTGGTCATTGCGTAAACCTGTTCGCCGACGCCGCCGTTCTTGATGAGCTCGTCTGCCTTGAACGCGGGCTCGGAGAAGTAGTGGTTCAGGTCGCAGCCGAGGTACAGACCCTTCTTTGCCGCGTAGTCCACCATTGCGCGCGCTTCCTCGATGTTGTTGGAAATCGGCTTTTCCACGAGAACGTGACGGCCGGCGTCCAGAGCTTCCATCGTCGGAACGTAGTGCCAGGAACCGTTTTCAAAACCGGACGTGGTCACATGAACCACTTCGATTTCCGGATGCGCGATCAGCATTTCCTTCAGCGAATAGTACGCCGGAACGCCGAACTTTTCCGCAGCGGCGTCTGCCTTTTCCTTGATGACGTCGCAGACTGCAACCAGTTCCGCGAGCGGATCGTTCTTGATGCAGGACGCGTGCGTGTGTCCGATGCCGCCCATACCGACGACGGCAGCCTTAAAGATTTTTTCCATGATAGATCCTTTCTATAG
>JBJFGC010000329.1:0-2498 GCA_051892315.1 Eubacteriales bacterium | reverse complement strand
CCGCTGATTATCGAAATGAAAAACGAAAAGACCGTGATGATGGATTTGCCCATTCGTCTGGCCGAGGAAATGAAAAATTACCGCGGGATCTATTCCGTGGAATCCTTCAACCCCATCTACGTCGGCAAATACCGCAAGCTCAATCGTGACGTTGCGCGAGGGATTCTGTCGCTGAAATTCGGCAAGGTCAAGCTCAAGCAGAAGCCGCTTTCACTTATTCTGGAAAATCTTCTTATGAACTTCATTGCCAAGCCGGACTTCATTGCATATCAGTATACCGATTGCAAAAAAATTTCCTTCCGTCTGAACCGCCTGCTCGGCGCGACAACGGTGGCCTGGACGATTCCGCAGGGAAAATGCATCGGCGAGAGGGCGAAAAAATCCTTTGACGCTTTCATCTGTGATATTTCCGATCCGGGCGGCAAACTGGACCTGCCCGACACTTGTACCAATTAGAGAATGAACCGGAAGAAATTCCAGTTTATGAACTCACATGAAAAGAAACCTGTTTTTCAGAAAGGTCTTTGTATGACAACAAGAGAACGAATTGTCCTTGACGGCGCATGGAAAGGGGCGTATTCTGCGGAATGTGACGCACCAAGCTGTTATGCCGAAGCGGTTGCCGCTGGAATGAAAGAGATCCCGGCCAAGGTTCCTGGTTCCCTCGAAACCGACCTTGAGGCTGCGGGAATTCTGCCCGAAATTTTCCATGGAGAAAACGTTCTGAAAACCTACGATTACGAAAACGTTCACTACTGTCTTTCCCGCACCTTTACGTATGAGCCGGACGACACGGAGGATGTTCTCGTTTTTGAAGGGATTGACTGCTTTGCGGCAATCTATGTGGACGGCGTGAAGATTGGCGAGTGCGATGATATGCTGTATGGCCGCGAATATCCGTTGACCGGCCTTGGGGCAGGGGAACATGAACTGTTTGTTCACATCCGTCCGGCGGCGATGGAAGCGCGGAAACACGTGGTGGATCCGTCGCTGTTCGCTAACGAGTTTAATTTTGACTCCCTGTATGTCCGCAAAGCGCCGCACATGTACGGCTGGGACATCATGCCGCGTATTGTTTCCTGCGGCATCTGGAAGCACGTCTACGTGGAACGCCGGCCGAAATACCATATTGACGATGTGTTCTTTTGTACGCAGTCGTGCAACGAATCGGCCGCGCATATCAGAACAACAGTCACCGCTTCCATTGGAAATGCGAACGTTCACGATCGCTGCTTTTTGAAATTCACTGGCGCCTGCGGAGATTCCAGATTTGAATTCACCCGCCCGATGCGCCATTCGACCTTTCTCTTTGACTTTGACATTCGTAACCCGAAGCTGTGGTTCCCGCACAATTACGGCGAACCTAACCTTTATACCGTGATCGTCGAGCTTTATGTTCAGGATAAGCTCTGCGAATCCCGCGAATTTACCTTCGGCGTCCGTACCGTGGAGCTGGAACGTACCAGCACGACCGACCAGAATGGAAACGGCGAATTCTGTTTCCGGATCAACGGCAAAAAGGTCTTCGCAATGGGAACCAACTGGGTACCGGTCGATGCAATTCACGCGCGGGACGAGGAACGTCTGCCAAAAATTCTCCCCATGCTGACGGATCTTGGCTGCAACATTGTCCGCTGCTGGGGCGGCAACGTGTATGAAAACGACCTCTTCTACAATTATTGTGACGCACATGGGATTATGGTCTGGCAGGACTTTGCGATGGCATGCGCACTCTACCCGCAGGACGAGTATTTCCAGAATCTCCTGCGCCGTGAAGTGGAAGCAGTCGTCCGGCGGCTGCGCACTCATGCCTGTATCATTCTCTGGTCTGGGGACAACGAATGCGACTTTGCCTATTTATGGAGCGGCGTCCGGCGTGACCCGAACACTGCGAACGTTCTTACCCGTCGGGTGATTCCGGACGTTCTCAACATACTCGATTTGTCCCGTCCCTATCTGCCGTCCTCACCCTACCTTGATGAAGATGCCTTCCGCAGCGGTGGTCAGAATGTTACTTCGGAGGGGCATCCCTGGGGCCCGCGCGACTACTTCAAAGGGGACTTCTATCGTAACATCGTCTGCCATTTTGCGTCCGAAATCGGCTATCATGGCTGTCCTTCGCCGGAATCTCTTGCAAAGTACATCGATGAGGAGCATCTCTGGCCTTGTCTCGGCGACCGTCAGTGGCTCGTTCACGCGGCGACCATGACCGGTGAGGAAAGCCATCAGTACGGTTACCGCATCCGCCTGATGTGGACGCACGTGGAGACGCTGTTCGGGAAAAATGGGCGTGCGACATCCAACCTCAGGGACTTCTCGCGCGCCAGCCAGATTTCGCAGGCCGAAGCGAAGAAATATTTTATCGAACGCTTCCGTCTTGCCAAATGGCGGCGTACCGGCATCATCTGGTGGAACCTCATTGACGGCTGGCCGCAGATTTCCGACGCCATTGTCGATTATTATTATGACAAAAAGCTCGCTTATGACTACATCAAGCG
>JBJFGC010000328.1:0-2499 GCA_051892315.1 Eubacteriales bacterium | reverse complement strand
TTAATGTAAGTCCATTGGAGACGGGATTTTTGCACTCTCTGTTTATTTGCGCCGGCAGCTTTTTCCGCTTCGTTCCACCAGCCTTCGATTTCATCAAAATGCGTTGTGTAAACCTCACGCGGAATGATCTCGAACGGTTTTTGCCAGATGCTGAAGTGACGGCCCTCCGACGCGGCAAGCGTAAAGTCGATGAACTTACGGAGGTAAGGTGCCGCCTCCCGCCCATAGTAGCCTTCGAGAAAGTCGTTCATGTAATTGTTGTATTCCTCTCCGGTCATATAGGGATTCCACATCGCGCGTCCGAGAAGATAGGCACGCAGTTCACCGAACTCGCCCGAATCCGATTGATAATTCCCCTCGGGATACATGCCCACAACATGATTGTCCGCGAAAAAGCGCATATTCTCAAGCAGCACGCGGAAGTTCGGGAACGGTGGAATGTAGTAAGTAAAGTCAGTCACATAATCCCAGATATAGAGGCGATTGCAAATTTTCCCCCATTCCACGATATCATGATGGAATGCGGCATTGACTTCGCAGGACGAGTCGAGCAGAGGATGCGAGAAGCAGCATTCAATCGAGCAGAGACGGATAATCACATTGTCGCGCGGTCGGGTGAGACGCGGCGCTTTTCTGGTATACTGATAAGCAAGAGTTTCAATAGAGACATCCGGATAATCGTCCCGGATATCGTCAGCAACAGCATTGACAAAGCGGAGCAGCGTTCCGGCGTGACTTCCCTCCTCTGCGTCAACCGCCTGACAGCGCGGGCATTTGCAATAATTCTGGTTGTCATTCTGTGACACCGAAAGAATTTTGCAGTCTGGATTCTGGTCGAGAAGACGGCGAACGTTTTTTTTCACGGTTTCCAGAATCTTTTCGTCCGAAAGACAAGGCTGTCCATAGGGATCGTGAAGCTCGGAAAGGTCAGCAAGCGTATGGACAAACCCAACCCAGTGGAAGTCGGAAAAATTGATGCCGTTTTTCCGGCGCCATTCGCCGTCGTTCGTACAGATCCAGTCGAGCTGACGGTATTCGTACGGCGGGCTGAACGTGCGGCGAAAGCCTTCCGGAAGATCGACATCGCCGTCCTTCAGGTAATCGACATCACGATGGAGAAAACGCCATCCGATGCATCGTTCGAGAAAATCGTAGACACCGTTCATGTCTCCCTGCGGCGTATTGCCGCGGATAATCAGATTGCCGCCCGCGACCTTAACGACAAAACCATCCTTGGTAAGACCATCATAGTGAAGGCGTGAACAGGTACGATTGGTCGAACCGACGCGGATTTCAAACTCGTTCTTCGCACAGTCGTGGATAAGCGGCAGAGTCACTCCGGAGGCGTCCGCAAGGTATTTCTGCAGAACAACGGCGGCCTCAGGATTCGTTCCGTATACAATTTTGTACTTACGGAGCGGATTTCCGGCAATGGTAATCTGCTTTTGCATAGGGATTCTCCTTTTTATTTAAAAGATATGGAAATTCAAGGATTTAGTCCATACAAGCGGAGAGAACCTTCAACAGAGTCAGGCGGTTTCTCACATACGGAGCATATGCCAGCGATTTTTCTATAAATTCCGCATCATTCGGAAGGCCGATTTCGGCATTGGACACCGGTGCGCCTGCCGCTTTCAAAAGTTTTTCAGCTTCCTCGGCGGTTGGGAGTGTTTGAACCGCTTTCTGCAGAGCAGGAACCGTCTCGGCCGTAAGCTGGATATCCGCGAGACTGGACCGTCCGCCCGGAAGATTTTCAGCGAGAATTCCGTCGGTCAGCGAAGCGAACACGGGTTCAAGGCGTGCCCGGTCAAACACCCTTGCGAGATCCATCGCGCGGATTTTCTCCGGATCAAGGACTGCGGCTTTCTTATGATATTCCCGAAGAACGTGCAGAAGACCTATACCAACCTTTTCCCCGTGAAGGGCGTCGCTTTCCTCGTTGATGCAGTGCATTTCCCAAAGGTGAGACAGGTGATGCTCCGCGCCAGATGCGGGTCTGGAGTTTCCGGCAAGCTGCATGGCAAGTCCGGAGAGGAGAAGCGCCTCCATCACCTTGACGGTGTATTCTCTTTCCGTTTCAGGACGGCGGTTTTTCAGCGCACGGCAAAGGTCATCCATGGCCTGATATTCCAACCCGCAGATGCCGGAGCAGCAGGTCTCTCCGGTCAGAATTTCCGCCGCCTTCCAGTCGAACAGCGAGGTGTATTTGCCAAGCACATCTCCTGCGCCAGAGGCAGTCAGTCGGGAAGGCGCGGAACAGAAGACTGCCGGAACGGCAAAAACAGCAAGCGGCGGAGCTGCCGGAAAGGTGAGTTTCTGTCCATACCAGGTCATGGCCGCGACGCCGGAGATAAAGCCATCCACGCTGGCAGCGGTGGGATAAGAAAGAAACGAGAGCTTTTCCTTGTAGGCGGCATATCGGGTGATGTCGTGAACGGAACCGGAACCACAGGCAATAAGGACATCGGGCGCATTGGTGCGGATAAACTCAATGGCCTG
>JBJFGC010000327.1:0-2504 GCA_051892315.1 Eubacteriales bacterium | reverse complement strand
GAAAGCTTTTGTTCACAAAAGTTTCCCCCGCGAATTCTATTTTTTCCCGTTTTCCTCCGTCAGAAAATGCCTGAGCATGGTGCAGCGGATGGTGTGGCGGTTGTTGGCGATCATTTGCTGGAGGATGGAGGGCTTGCCGACGAGGATGACCATTTTGGAGGCGCGTGTGACAGCTGTGTAGAGGAGGTTGCGGGAGAGGAGCATTGGAGCGCAGGAGTAGAGAGGGAGAATTACGACGGGGTATTCGCTGCCCTGACTTTTGTGGACCGTGATGGCGTAGGCGTGGTCCACCTCATCCATCTGGGCCGCATCCAGAACACAGACGCGCTCGTCGAACTCCACGGTGACGAGGTTGTCCTCCCGGTCAATGTCTGTCACGACGCCGATGTCGCCGTTGTAGATGCCCATGCCCGTTTTGCCGTCCGCGGTTTCCCATTCGATTTCGTAGTTGTTCCGTGTCTGCATGACCCGGTCTCCGACGCGGAAAATCACATCCCGGCATTTTTTCTCATTTTTTCCCGGTGCACGCGGGTTCAGCGCTTCCTGCAGTCCCGCGTTCAGAAGATCTGTTCCCGACAGCCCCTTCCGTGACGGCGTCAGTACCTGAATTTTCTGCACAATGTCCGCCCCATAGGTGCGCGGCAGACGGTTTTTCACCAGGTCAATCACCGTTGCGGCGATGGCTTCCTCATTCTCACGGCGCAGGTAGAAGAAGTCCGCGTCGCTTCCGCGGCTGCTTGTGTCCGGCAGCTCGCCTGCGTTGATTCGGTGTGCGTTGGTGATGATCAGGCTCTGTTCCGACTGACGGAAGATGTCCGTCAGCCGGATGACGGGGAAGACCCCTGACTCAATGATGTCGCCCAGCACGTTGCCCGCTCCCACAGACGGGAGCTGGTCGCTGTCCCCGATGAGAATCAGGCGCGCTCCGTTTTTTACCGCTTTCAAGAGCGCTTCCATCAGCTGCACGTCAATCATGGACGCCTCGTCGATGATGACCACGTCCTCGTCCAGCGTGTTGTTTTCGTCCCGCAGAAAACGCGAGCCGTTTTCGTCGGAAAAGTCCATTTCGAGAAGACGGTGGATGGTCTTGGCCTCGTGCGACGTTGCTTCGCTCATCCGCTTGGCCGCGCGGCCGGTCGGTGCTGCGAGAGCGACGTCGTAGTCCAGCGATTCGAAAATGGTGATCAAGCCCTTGATAATGGTCGTTTTTCCCGTTCCGGGACCGCCGGTCAGCACCATGATTCCGTCGGCCATGGCCTGTGAGAGGGCCTTGCGCTGCATGGCCGCGTAGGTGATGCCGCTTTTGGCCTCGCAGGCGGCGATCATGCGCGCACTGTCGCGGGCGTCCATTTTCGGGCAGCGTTCCCGAATCTGCTTCATTTTCTGGGCGATGTAGGTTTCCGCGCGGTACATCGCGGGATCAAAAATGTAACGGACGCCGCCCTCTTCGAGAGGAATCAGCGACAGCCGGCCGACGGCTTTTTCGATGCTTTCCGCAACTCGTTCCGTGTAGGCTGTGTCGCCGCTGAAGAGGAGCTCCACGGCGCAGCGCAGAAGTTCGCTGTCCGGGATGCACGTATGGCCGGAGCGGGAGGCTTCCTGCCGGAGAACATAAACCAGCCCGTGCAGGAGACGTTCGTCGGAGTCGGCGGCCAGACCCATCCCCATTGCAATCCGGTCGGCGCGGCTGAAGCTGATGCCGCGGAAATCTTCGCACAGGCGGTAGGGATTTTTGCGGATGCGGTCGACGGCGGCACCGCCCCATTTCTGGTAGATTTTCATGGCGGTCTGCGGGGTAAAGTAGTCGCTGCAGAACATCATGACGGAGCGGGCGCCGGCCATGGATTTGAAGTTTTCGCTGATGGTTTCGGCTTTCTTTTTCGTGATGCCGGGAACCTCGCTGAGCCATTCGGGGTGATGCTCGATGACGGAGAAGCTGTCCGTGCCGAACTGCTCGACGATTTTCTGGGCGGTTTTGGGACCAATGCCCTTGATGGAGCCGGACGCAAGGTAGCGCAGGATATCGCCTTCCTCGGCAGGGAGGGTTTTCTCGTACGTGTCGACCTTGAACTGCCGGCCGTAGACCTGGTGGTTGGTCCAGGTTCCGTGGGCGGTGATTTTATCCCCTTCCGTGAGGTAGGGAATAATGCCGACGACGGTCACCGGCTCCCCGGCGGTATCCTCGATTTCGCAGACGGTATATCCGTTTTCTTCATTTTGATAGATAATCGTATCGACGATGCCGGAGACCGCGTCATTTGTTTCGCTGCCGTCCAGCCGCTCCTGACGGGGATAATAAGAATTCAACGGTTTGTACCTCCGGCAATATAAAAGATGATGGTTATATTATACCCATTTGAGCTGGGTTTGTCAACGAAAATTTGAGTGGAGCTTGGTTTGGTAAGGCTCCGCGGTACGGGGCGCGGGATAAAAAAGCTGAAAAAAGCTGAAAAAAGGGGTTGACAAAGCGGAGGAGAAGTGATATAATAACGGGGCTGTCGGCG
>JBJFGC010000326.1:0-2507 GCA_051892315.1 Eubacteriales bacterium | reverse complement strand
TTTCCCCGCACCCCGCCTCAAAAACGTTCCATAAATTGGTGGGACCAAGATTGGTGCAGATTCGGAAGCTCTGATTGGCTGTACAGCTGATCAGAGATGAAAAAGCAAACCTTCTGCATGAAACTCTGTGTCCCCCACAAACCCACAATAGGAGACCAAATGAACAACCAAGACGAATTTGATTTTGAAAACCGGATTGTAACGTCGGAGTTTACCAACGAAGACCAGGACAACGACGTCAGTCTCCGACCGCGGACACTGGACGAATACATCGGCCAGGAACGCGCCAAGGAGAATCTGAAAATTATTATTGAAGCTGCCAAGCTGCGCGGGGAATGCATCGACCACGTCCTTCTCTACGGCCCGCCCGGACTTGGGAAAACCACCCTTTCCGCCATCATCGCCAACGAAATGGGCGTCAACCTGAGCATTACGTCCGGACCGGCGATTGAAAAAGCGGGCGACCTTGCCGCGCTGCTCGCCAACCTCGGCGAAGGAGACATTCTTTTTATCGATGAAATTCACCGTATTTCGCGCAACATTGAGGAAATTCTCTACCCCGCGATGGAGGACCGCGTCATCGACCTCTTTCTCGGAAAAGGCCCCTCCGCACGCAGCATCCGCCTTCCCCTGCCGCACTTCACCCTCATCGGCGCGACCACCCGTGCCGGTCAGCTCACCACGCCGCTGCGCGACCGGTTCGGCATTCAGCAGCGTCTGGAGCTGTACAACCCCACGGAGCTGTCCATCATTGTGAAGCGGAGCGCGTCCATTCTCGATGTACCGATTGACGAGGACGGCGCGATGGAAATCGCCTCCCGTTCCCGCGGCACACCGCGAATTGCCAACCGTCTGCTGAAACGGGTGCGCGACTACGCGCAGGTCAAGGGCAACGGACGCATCACGCTCGAGATGGCGCGCAGTGCGCTGAAAATGCTGGAAATCGACGAGCTTGGCCTGGATCTCACCGACCGTCGGATGCTGGAAACCATCATCCGTTCCTACGACGGCGGACCGGTTGGTCTGGAGACGCTCGCAGCCACCATCGGCGAGGAGGCTGTAACGATCGAGGATGTCTGTGAACCGTATCTGCTGCAGATCGGTTTCCTTGCCCGCACCACCCGCGGCCGCATGGTCACACGTATGGGGTACGAGCACCTCGGCATCCCGTACCGTGCGAAAAACGACGCGCCGGTGGCATCGGGACAGATTTCACTTGTGGCGGATATCACAGAAAATGCGGAGGAGGACGAATAATATGGCAGAGTATTGGGATCTGTATGATCTTTACGGAAATCTCACAGAGGAAAAATATCTCCGTGACAGCGACGCACCGTTTCCCAAAGACAAGTATCACATTGTTGTGGAAATCTACACCGTTCACCGGGGCTGTCTGCTTCTGACCAAACGGGACGAACGCAAGCCGTTCGGCGGCCTGTGGGAATACACGGGCGGCTCGGTGGTGGCCGGGGAAGACGCGCGGACCGGCGCGGCGCGGGAGCTGGCCGAGGAAACGGGAATTTCCCGTGCGCCGGAAGAATTCATCCAGTTAAGCTCTTATCTGAGGATGGGCGAACAGATGAACTGGTTATACGCCACGTTTCTGCTGGTCCTTCCTTCGGATATGCCGCGTCCGAAGGTGATCCATCAGGAAGGCGAAACGGTCGACCATATCTGGCTGAATCGGGATGCAGCGGATGCGTTTGTGGATTCGCCGACATTTGTGGGGCATGTGGAGCGGCGGTACCGCGAGGTACGCGACACAATCTGGAAAATTGCGGAGATGAAGCGATGACCTACACGACCCTCACGGAAGACCAGATCACGCGCGGCCTGTTTAACGGCTTCCTCCGCCATCAAGTGGTCAGTCAATGCTGGCGGAAAATCGACGGAGCATGGGTTCTTCGCGACGTACCGTTTGTGGATGACTGGTCGGAGGAGGACTACACCGCGCTGGTGCGTCTGCTGAAGCATACCATCACCACCGGCGGCGTGGTTTTCGGCGCATTCGGCGAGAGCGGCCGGCTGGTCGGATTTGCGTCCGTGGAGCCGGAGCCGTTCGGGGGAAAAAAGGAATACCTCGACCTGTCGTGCCTGCATGTTTCCGAAGATTTCCGCGGCCGCGGCATTGGGCGGAAACTGTTCGGTATGGCCGGCAGCTGGGCGAAGGCCCACGGTGCGTCCAAGCTCTACATTTCCGGACACTCGGCAGCGGAAACACAGGCCTTTTACCGCGCGATGGGATGTCATGAAGCCCTCGAATACAACTGGACTCACGTAGCCGAAGAACCCTTCGACTGCCAGCTCGAGTGTGAGATATAGAAAGGATAAAACCGGGTGCAGATCGTTTGGATCTGCACCCGGCTTTGTCTTTCTGATTTAACGTGAGTTCGACGGGGCCGAACCCCACCTCAAAAACTTTTAAACGAAGAACAGAGGTCAGGCTGCCTTGCAAATCATGCAAAAAATTTGCACAAACTTTGTCGATTCATCCTGTTTAAAGTTTT
>JBJFGC010000325.1:0-9960 GCA_051892315.1 Eubacteriales bacterium | reverse complement strand
AATGGCAGAATTCCTCCGTATCAAACGCCGTACCATTTTTGCACGCCCCGCACGATTGTACATACGAACGCATGATTTCCCATACCGCCGGAAGAACCGCTGCACGCGAAAAATCCACGACCGCCTTGATTTCCTCCTCGCCGCACAGAAACTGCATGGCCGTATAATCTCCATGAGAAGCCCTGTAGGTAATTCCCTCGTATGACGAACGCAGAGCCGCATTTTGGGCCGCGAACGTCCGTTTCCAGAGGAGATCTTCACGGATTCTTTCGTAATTCGGATCGCTTCGGAAGTCTTCCAGAATCGTCAGCAGATTGTCGTACTGTGCCGCCGTTTTTTCGGCCGAGTAGGAGGTGAGCCATCCGCTGTCCATTTCCCGCGGCAGTTCGAAGCCGAGCAAAAGACTGTGCAAGCGGCCGAGAAGCTCCGCGGCCTGCATGAGCAGGGGCTTCGGGAGGTCGTTGGTGTAAGTCCGGCCTTCCAGAAATTCCTGAACGTATACCAGTCGTCCGCTGTGACGGAAATACAGGGAACCATCCCGCAGGGGAAGAATCGCTGCCGTAGGAAAATGACGCTGTTTCAGAAAATTCACCAGTTCCGCTTCACGGCACAGGGCCTCTTCCGGAAAATCGCTTTGAAATTCCTTCAGAAACAACGTGCCTTCCGATGCAGAAACTTTGTAACAGTTCGCACTGCCGAGTGGGAGTTTTTCGATTTTATCGGCCTCCATCCCGTAGTTCATCCGCAGAAGAATGCGGATGCTTTCAAGAGAGAGGATACTTTTTTCCAGTGCCATGGTACCCTCACTCATACAATTTCCGGTAGCCGCATTTTTGAATGACACGGTTCATTCCGGCGTTTTCCGGACGGGTGCGGCAGGTTGCCGTTTTGCCGGACGCGACGATCCGATTCGTGAGATATGCCGTCATCTGAAAGCCAAAGCCGCGATTCCGGTATTCCTTTGTGGTACGGATGTCCGCCGCTTCCCAAAATTCAAACGAATACTTTTCAATGCATCCTGTCGCAGCCGGAACACCATCGCAGAAAAGCTGATAATACTCTGCGTCAAGTCCGAGGTCGAGCGGCCGGATGTCGCACGTTTTATGGTCCACCGGCTGACGCGTGAAAAAAATCACTTCCTCACCCTGCTTCAGCACTTTATAGTACCATTCATCGTACATGGCGTCGCACCGGTCCATCCAAAGGGATTGGTAGTCTTCTGCCGATACAATCCGTTCCGCGAGCTTCTGCACCGACGTGACTCCTTCCTCCGCGCACATCGTGATGTCTGCCGCATATGCCGCCCAGTCCATGTCGTCGGTATCCCAGACGCAGGGAACCTCATCTGCACCTGCGAGAAACGCCGCTGCCGCACGGGTATGACCGTCCGTCATCAGCAGACGTCCGGCGAGTTTTTTGACCGGAATCGGATCCATTTTCGCAACATCCCCGTCGAACCATTCCCGCACAGCCCGAAGCTTATCGGCGCTGATGCAGAGCTGACTTGGTGTCAGCTCGTCAAGGTTCATCCTAAAAATGTTCATTCTTCCTCCCGATAAACGAATTTCTGGACTCCTTTGTCATAGTTCGCAAGCATTTCCGCTGCATTGACCGGGTAGACCTCAAGCTTTGGCAGTCTGTCCAACGGTACCCAGTGGAATTCCATGTCAAAATTTCGTCCCTCGAGGGTTTCACGACCCATGAAGCTTCCGGACAGCGGAATTCCGTCGACCTTTGCGTCATAGTACAGGCAGATCTGCGTACATTTTCGGCTGCCCCATGGAAAAAACAGTTCGCCGACCCATTTCAGCTCGCCGACGGTCAGCCGCGCGCCCATTTCCTCCTGAAATTCGCGGACGAGGGTTTCCGCGTGTGTTTCGCCGAAGGCGACGTGCCCGCCCGGAAAGGCATAAGCAGTGTCGTTGGTCGGCTTCTGCAGCAGAACGCAGCGCTCATGAAGGCAGACGGCCGCCACACGGTAGCTGAACACGTTCTGTTCCTTCTGAAACAAAATATCGGACATAACGCCTCCAAACAATTTTTTGCGGGAGATCTTCCTTGAATTTGATATGAATTTTGCAAAAGCGGGGCGGTTTATTTTACGCAGCCGGAGTATACTATAGGTGGTAAGCAAAGCAAACGTTTCATTCGCTCTACCAGAAAGTGCAGGCATCAATGATGAAAATATCTGCGAACAATGAATCCAAAACAATTGCGATGATCCTCTTTATCCTGACCCTGATTCCGGGTGCGATTCTGATGTGCCGCAACATGGACAATTCCATTGTCACCGACCATCTGTCTGAACACGCCATCGAAGAGATCTCGCGTCTTTTCATCACGGAAATTGCGGGAATTCTCGCGTACATCGGCTGCAAGGCTTATGCCGTCTTCCGTCGGCCGATGCCAAATCATCCCCAAAGCCGTGCGGATAGCCTCATGGCCGGTTTCGTCCTTCTCCTCTTTCTCGCCCTCGCCGTTCTTCTCCTCTATGCCGGCGTCGTCGAGCCGTTTCTCCGCTAACCGTTCATCAGCAGGTTGATCTGCTGATTTTTTTCTTTGTCGGGAAACTCCTCGGAAAGATTCTCCTTCACCCGAATACCGCCGCTACCGTCAGCTTGGCCATGCTCAGAGGAGCCACACAAACCTGCTCTCCTCCCTGCGGCGCGTGAATGATGGTGTGAACACCGTCTTTTTTGCCGAGGTAGAGCATGACGTGGCCGGGACGATAGATTGCGGCGGGACGGGCAATGGTGTCCAGCACACCGGACGGATCGGATTCCAGGGAAAGAAGGGTTCCCGCGTGACGGCTTTGCTCACCGGTGTTGCGCGGAAGATAAAGGCCGAACGAACGGAAAACCGCACATACAAAGCCGGAACAGTCTACGCCGCCGCCGGAACCTCCCCAGCCATAGTACGTGCCGAGATAGGCGAACGCCTGCGCATAGTAGTTCCGCATCGTGAAGTCCAGCGAACCGTATACCGCGTCTTCTTTGGAAAGGGACGCTTTCTCAAGGAAAAGCCGGCCGGTTTCCGGATGCTTTTTCGGAAGCTGTACCGTATAGAAGTCCGCGTCCTCCCCAACGTAGGGAAGAACCGCTCCCATGTCAAACTGTACCCCTCCGCACTCGACTGCCCGTGATACGACCGTGATGTAGTTCTGGGGTGACGAAAACCATGCGTATTCGTCCGCTGTGCAGAGCGCGGCGCATTCCGTCGGAATCCATCCGCTGTAGAAGTAGGACAGGACAAAAATGTAGCGTCCGTCTGTGCTCGTATGCAGTATCGCCGCCGGAACCCCGCAGATCAGCTCCGTTTCCTGAATGCTGTCGTAATGCTTATCGCCGTGTTTGTGGAACGATTTTTCGGTCGGTGCACCGCGGAGGCTGCACCGCTTCACGATAACCGCCCACCGGACCTCCACCGTTTCGGGAATGCCGCCCAGATTCCGGTTGGCCAATACCTCTTCCCGCATGTCCGGCGTGATCAGCGTTTGACCGTCCACATACCGGTCGTCCATCGGCAGATGGTACGTCTCAATCATCGTACGTACCTCCGAGCCGGACATCGTCGCCGGCAGCGCGGTCATGTCCCGCATCGTCGGAGTTTCCTCCAGCATCCGCCGGTTGAGCGCTGTGATTTCGTCACGTTCCATGAGAAGTTCATCCGCTGTCCCCGCACCATAGGTTTCCTCGTACCATGCAACCCACTCGAGCGCTTCAGCTGAGAGCGGACGCTTTTTCTCCGTTTCCATGAAATGTTCCTCCTTTGTTTTTTCCGCCGGTTCTTCGGTTTCCGTTTCCGGTCGACGGAAATCATGCCTGGGCGGCTCGGTTTCCGTCTCCGGCGGACGCTCCCGTTGCGTTTCAACCTCACGCAGCATAATGCTGCAGGACGTTTGAAACAACAAAAGCCCCACGGACAGAGCACATAAAAGCCGCTTTGGGATTCCGGTGGGGTTTTTTCGCTTCTGCATAATCTTCTCCGTATCCATAAACATCAATCAAACGTGAGCGTTGTACGAAACTTGAAAATGTTTTCTTCTTCCGAGAAAAAGGGGGGAAGTGACCTTACGGGAAAAAGGAGGTACTTTCTTTCAAAAGCGCCTCCCAGAAACCTTACATCCTCTTGCGCAGCTGCTTTTCAGCCCCGCGCCATGAGTTTTACCATGACGGCCTTTTGTGCGTGCAGACGGTTTTCGGCTTCTTCAAAGATTTCATCCGCATGTTCTTCAAAGACCTTCTCGGTAATTTCTTCGCCACGATGCGCAGGAAGACAGTGCTGAACCATCGCGTCCCGCGCAGCGGCGGACAGAAGCTCGTCGTTGATCTGATAACCCGTAAACACCTTTCTGCGTTCCGCCGCTTCTTCCTCCTGTCCCATCGACGCCCATACGTCAGTAAAAAGAACGTCGGCTCCTGCCGCAGCCTCGAGAATGTTGTCGGTCATTGTATACATATTACCATAATTTTTTGTAAAGTCAAGTACTTTTTGGTCCGGACGGTAATTTTCCGGGCATGCGACCGCGACGCGCATTCCGACCGTCAGGCCGCCGACAATCAGAGAGTTGGCCATGTTGTTGCCATCGCCGATGTAGCACATCTTCAGACCGTCAAAGCCGCCCTTGAATTCCCGAATGGTCAGAAGGTCTGCGAGAACCTGACAGGGGTGGCAGTAGTCGGTCAGACCGTTGATCACCGGACAGGTGCAGTAGGACGCGAGATCCTCCACCTCCTGCTGCGCGAACGTGCGGATCATAATGCCATCCAGATAGCGCGAGAGAACGCGCGCGGTGTCCTGCAGCGGCTCGCCGCGGCCAATCTGGAGGTCGCGGGGAGAGAGAAACAGCGGCTGACCGCCGAGCTGGTAGATGCCCGTTTCAAAGGAAACACGGGTTCGGGTGGAGGATTTCTGGAAAATCATCCCCAGTGACTGTCCCCGCAGAAGGGGATGCTCGATGCCGTGACGGCGTTCGTATTTGAGCTTGGCTGCAAGGTCGAGAAGCTCGAAAATGTCGCTTTTGGACAGATCCGCCATTTTCAGTAAATCTTTCATTCTTTCCTCTATCCTTTGTTTTCTGAAAAATTATAAAATCTTTGTGAGAATTTCAAGTCCGCGGTCCATTTCCTCGTAGGAAATCGTCAGCGGAGGCAGGAGGCGCACCACGTCCTCGCCAGCCGTCAGCACGAGCAGTCCCGCGTCAAACGCGGCATGCAGAATCTCCTTCGGCGGAACGGTCACGGCAATGCCGAGCATCAGCCCCATCCCGCGCACCTCGCGAACGTTTGCAGAGCCGATGGCTGCAATCTTTTCCCGCAGATAGGCTCCCTTTTGCTTTACTTCGTCGAGAAATTCATCCGTCATGCGGGAGAGAACATGGCAGGCCGCCGCACAGGAAACCGGATTTGCGCCAAATGTGGAGCCGTGCAGTCCCGCACCGAGTGTTTTTGCGCACTTTTCTCCGCTGATGAAGGCTCCGATCGGCAGACCGCCGCCCAGTCCCTTGGCTGTGGTCACAATGTCCGGATGAATTCCGGCGTTCATGTAAGCGAAAAATGTCCCGCATCGTCCAATGCCGGTCTGCACCTCATCCACAATCAGCAGAAGATCGCGTTCTGCGCACAGCGCTTCAACCGCGTGCAAATAATCGGCGGACAGAAGATTGACGCCGCCCTCACCCTGAATAACCTCCAGCATGACCGCGCACACATCCTCCGTGCAAGCCTCCCGCAGTGCGTTCAGGTCGCCGGCGTCGCAGTAACGGAATCCTTCCGTGAAGGGGAAGAAGTACCGGTGGAAGATTTCCTGACCGGTTGCCTTGAGCGTCGTGATGGTGCGTCCGTGGAAGGAGCGGTTCAGCGTTACAATGGTGCTGCGTCCTTCTCCGTATTTGTCATAGCTGTATTTCCGTGCGAGCTTGATGGCTCCTTCGTTGGCTTCCGCACCGGAGTTGCCGAAGAACATATTGCAGAGTCCGGTCTTTTCCACAATTTTTCCGGCCAGCTCGGACGCCTTGTCGCAGTAGAAATAATTCGACACATGCTGGAACCGGTTCACCTGCTCCAGCACGGCGTTTTTCCATCCCTCGTCGTTCCATCCCAGACTGTTGACACCGATGCCGCTGGTGAAATCGACGTAGCTTTTTCCGTTTTTGTCGGTCAGCGTGGCCCCGTGTCCTTCTTCGGGAACGAGGTCGAGCCGGCCGTAAGTCGCCATGATTGCCTCATGGTCGAGCTGTATGGTATTGTCACGAGTCATTGTTTTTCCCCTTATTCCTTTGTAAACATGGTTCCAATGCCTTTTTCGGACAGCATTTCAATGAGGATGGAATGCTTGATGCGTCCGTCGATGATGAAGGTCTTCACACCGCCGCGCACCGCCTCGACACAGCAGTCTACCTTCGGAATCATGCCGCCGGAGATGATGCCTTCCTTGCGCAGCTCGTCCACCTCGTCTGTGTGGATGACGGAAATCAGTGTCGACGGATCCTTCGGATCCCGCAGAACACCGACGGTGTCGGTCAGAAGAATCAGGTTTTCCGCGTGCAGCGCCACGGCAATTTCCGCCGCAGCCGTGTCCGCGTTGATGTTGTAGACGCCGTTTCCGTCCTGCGCGTGCGCGACGGTCGAGATGACCGGAAGGTAGCCGCGCGCAATCACATCCCGAATGACGTCCGCGTTGATGGAAACGATGTCGCCGACGTAACCGTAATCGTTGCCTTCCGCGTCTGTGTGACGTGTGGCCTGCATCAGACCGCCGTCCAGCCCGCAGAGACCGATGGCCCGGCCGCCGGTCCGGCCGATTTTGTCCACCAGCTGTTTGTTGGTCTTTCCGGCCAGCACCATCAGCGCCACCTCCGCGGTTTCCTCGTCCGTGTAGCGCAGGCCGTTGATGAACTGCGGCTTTTTCCCGATTTTCGCCAGCAGCTCGTTCATATCCGGGCCGCCGCCGTGGACGAGCACCACATGAATTCCGGTCAGCGAGAGCAGAACCAGATCGCTGATGACCGCGTTGCGCAGCTCGTCAGAGAGCATCGCGTTGCCGCCGTACTTGACTACGATGGTTTTTCCGGTATATTTTTGAATGTAGGGAAGGGCTTCAATCAGCACATTGGCTTTTTCTTCATTTGTAATGGCCATAGTTTCCTCCAAAGCTGGCGGGGTCAGCTTCTGTAATCGCCGTTGATGCGGACGTATTCATAGCTCAGGTCACAGCCATACGCCTGCGCGGACGCATCGCCGTCGTTCATATTGCAGTTGATTTCCACGCGGTCTGTGGACAGTACCATTTTCGCGAAATCCTCGCTGAATTCGTAGCTGCCTCCGTTTTTGCAGACGGGAAGGGAACCAAAGTCGGATGCGAACGAAATGTCCACCTTTCCGGTATCAAAGTCCACGCCGGAATAACCGAGCGCGCAGATGACGCGGCCCCAGTTGGCATCGGCCCCGAACATCGCCGCCTTGACGAGAGAGGAGGCAATGACCGACTTGGCAAGAATCCGGGCATCCTCGTTGTTTTTCGCTCCGGTAACGTTGCAGATTAAGAGCTTCGTCGCACCTTCCCCGTCCGCCGCGATGGCGGTTGCCATTTTGTAGCACAGGAGCTTCAGCGCACCGGCAAACATCTCATACGCTTCTCCGGCTGCCTCTGTGATTTCATCGTTGCCTGCCTTGCCGGATGCGAGAACCGTTACCATGTCGTTGGTACTGGTGTCACCGTCCACGGAAACCATATTGAAGGTGTCCTCAATGGCGGCGTGCAGAGCGGTGTTCAGCACATCGGAGGCGATTGCACAGTCGGTGGTGATGAAGCAGAGCATGGTTCCCATATTCGGATGAATCATGCCGGAACCCTTGCAGATGCCGCCGATCCGGACGGTTTTTCCGCCGCAGGAAAACGACAGCGCGAATTCCTTCTTTTTCGTGTCCGTGGTCATGATGGCGAGAGCTGCTTTGTCAGAGCCCTCCGCGGTGTCAGTCAGCGCGCCGACGAGGGAGGACAGTCCGGCGAGAATCGGTTCGGTGTTCAGCGAAACGCCGATGACACCGGTCGAGGCAACAATCACATCATTTTCGTCGATGCCGAGCGTCTCGGCGACTGCCCTGCAGGTCGCTCCTGCGGTGTCATAACCATCGGGGGTGCACGCGTTCGCGTTGCCGGAATTGCAGATGACCGCCTGCGCCGTCCCGTTTGCCAGATGGGCACGGGTCACACCGACCGGCGCGGCGAATACCTTGTTTTTCGTATAAACACCGGCCGCGTGGCACACGTTGTCCGCGACAATCATCGCAAGGTCAAGCTTGGCTGCGTTTTTCCGCAGTCCGGCGTGGATGCCGTAGGCCTTGAAACCCTCCGCGGCGCAGACGCCGCCGTCGATTTCCTTGTAAGCATCTTTGTATGTATTGGGATTGAAGGAAGTTTTCTTTTCCATGATAACCTCAGATTTTTATAGTTTAGAACCCCGCCGGAAGCATATCAATACCGCAGGTTTCGTCGAGACCGAAGAAAAGGTTCATGTTCTGAATCGCCTGACCGGCCGCTCCCTTGACCATGTTGTCGATGCAGGAACAGAGAATCAGCGTTCCCGTACGCGGGTCGCCGTGAACGGAGATGTCGCAGTAATTCGAACGGGTAACGTTGCGAATCTGCGCGGATGCGCCTGCCGCTTCGATGCGGACAAACGGTTCGTTTTCATAGAATTTTTTATAGCTTTCGCGGACCTCTTCCACCGTCACGCCATCCTTCAGGCGGGCGTAAATGGTTTCCTCAATGCCGCGGTTGACGGGAAGCAGATGCGGCACAAACACCACCCGGACCGGATGGACGGCCGCACGGGCAAGAGACTGCTCGATTTCCGGCGTATGACGGTGGGCGCCGACCTTATAGGCGGAGAGGGATTCGTTTGCCTCTGGGTAGTGTGTGTTCTGTGTCAGACCGCGTCCCGCACCGGTGATGCCGGATTTTGCGTCAATGATTATGCCTTCGCTTTCAATAAAGCCCAGCTTCAGCGCCGGATACAGCGCGAGCGCCGCAGCCGTTGGATAACAGCCGGGGTTGGCAAGAACCCGGGCACCGCGGATGCTTTCGCGGAACAGTTCCGGCTGCGCATACACGGCACCGTCATGAAGTTCCGGACGGTCGAACGGTTTTTTGTACCACTCTTTGTATTCGTCCTCCGACTCCAGACGGAAGTCCGCGCCTAGGTCAATCAGCAGCGCGCCGTTTTCGATGCACTTGGCGGCGAGCTGTTCGGAGAGACCATGCGGGAGGGAAGCGAATACGACGTCCGCGCCCTGCAGAGCAGTGTCGGCATCGGTCAGTGTGGGAAGATGGATTTTTTTGAAGTTCGGGTAAACCTCGGCGATCTCTTTTCCCTCAAAAGAGACGGAGGAGAGGCCGGTAATTTCAACTTGCGGATGAAGCGCCAGAAGACGGACCAGCTCCGCGCCTGCGTAGCCGGTGGCGCCGATGACCGCCGCTTTGATTTTGTTTATCATATCGTTCAGACCCGTTTATTGTTCCATAAAATTTTTTAAAAGTTCAATCTGATGCAGAACCGATTCCTTCGAAGGACCGCCATAGACCTTCCGGCCGTTGACACAGTTTTCCAAATTGACTGCTTCGTAGATGTCCTCGTCGAACAGAGGTGAGAAGGTACGGTAGGTTTCCAGCGGGAGAGACTCCAGATCGGATGCATGTTCTATGCAGTAGGCCACCAGACGTCCGCTGACCCGGTAGGCGTCACGGAAGGGAAGGCCTTTTTTGACGAGATAATCTGCGCAGTCGGTGGCGTTGATGAAGCCGCCGGATGCTGCCTGACGGAGGCGTTCCTTCTTCACGGTCATGGTCGCCAGCATGGCGGTAAACAGCTCAACGCAGAGCTTTGCGTTGTCAATGGCATCGAAGACGGCTTCTTTGTCCTCCTGCATATCCTTGTTGTAGGCAAGCGGAATTCCCTTC
>JBJFGC010000324.1:0-2512 GCA_051892315.1 Eubacteriales bacterium | reverse complement strand
GTGAGGACGGCATTGCCGAAGCTGCCGAAGCAGCCATTGAAGCTGCGAAAACCGGAAAAACAGTCCCGCTGCACCGATTTTCCAGCGTGGTGGAACGTGTCCTGGCACATATTGAAGAAACCTGCCTCCACAATATACCCAAAGAACGTCAGCGCTGGTATGCCGTGAAAATATTTGAGCGGGACCGCGGAGTTCTGGAAGAACTGAAACTCTCTGACGCGATATGTGCCCCTATCGAAAATGAGATTGCAGAGGTCGAAGCAGTCCTGGACGACGACTCCGAATGTATCATTGTCAACGAACGCTATAATTATATTGAGTCCATCATCGGCGAATGTCATAGCAAAAAACACAACGGTATGACCACTTCTGAAAAGATCGACTGCGTCGTCACCAACCGTTTCGCTGCTCTTCCGATTTTCGCTGTTATCATGTTTCTTGTTTACTACATCTCCATCACCACTGTCGGTGGATGGGCCACCGACTGGGCGAACGACGGCGTGTTCGGTGAAGGATGGTCCCTGTTCGGCCATTGGATTCCGGGCATTCCGGTGCTGGCGGAGAGCTTGCTCAACGCTGTCGGTTGTGCGGACTGGCTCCGCAGTCTCATCGTAGACGGCATTATCGGCGGTGTCGGTGCAGTGCTGGGATTTGTTCCGCAGATGCTTGTGCTGTTCCTGTTTCTTGCATTCCTCGAAGCATGCGGCTACATGGCGCGGATTGCCTTCGTCATGGACCGCCTGTTCCGGAAATTCGGTCTCTCCGGCAAATCGTTCATTCCGATGCTGATCGGCACCGGCTGCGGTGTCCCTGGCATCATGGCCTCCCGTACCATCGAAAACGAGAGGGACCGCCGGATGACCATCATGACTACTACGTTCATTCCTTGCGGTGCAAAGCTTCCCGTGATTGCTCTTATTACTTCTGCCCTGTTCGACGGTGCGTGGTGGGTTGCTCCGAGCGCATACTTTCTCGGCGTAGCTGCCATCGTTGTGTCCGGTCTGATCCTGAAAAAAACAAAGATGTTTGCCGGAAAGCCTTCTCCATTTGTTCTGGAGCTTCCGGCTTACCATATGCCCACTTTCTCCAACCTCATGAGCAGTATGTGGGAGCGCGGAAGCTCATTCATCAAAAAGGCCGGAACGGTCATCCTGCTCTCCTCTATTCTTATCTGGGCAGGCTCGAGCTTCGGCTTCATCAACAACGTCTTTACCTTTGATACCGAAATGGACCTTGCCGCCAGTCTTCTCGGCACACTTGGCGGTGCGCTTGCCTGGTTGTTCCTCCCGCTCGGCTTCGGTAAAGTGGGAACTGCTGTCGCTACCATTATGGGACTGGTCGCAAAGGAAGAAATCGTCGGTGTACTGGGCGTTCTCGGCATTGAGGGAATGACCCGGCTGTCTTCCTATTCCTTCCTCGTTTTCAACCTTCTTTGTGCCCCCTGCATGGCTGCTATCGGCGCCATCCGCCGCGAAATGAACTCGCCGAAATGGACAGCGTTCGCTCTGTCCTACCAATGCTGCTTTGCCTATGCGATATCGCTCATCCTTTACCAGTTCGGTCTCCTGTTTACCGGGAACGGAAATCTTTTCGGGTCACTTGCAGCGACTGTGGTAACTGCATTTCTCGTGTTCATGCTCGTTCGTCCAAACAAATACGCGGAGAACGCGTAAAATCCCGTTTTTACCAGACGCAGGTATCACAAAACCTGCGTCTTTCTCGGGATCAATATTATCAAATTTAAACAAAATTGATATTTTTGAACGCAAATTATCATTTTCATCTTGATTTGATAGAATAAATGGTGTATAATGAGACCATCCAAAGTAAATTATCCTACGAAAGAGGTCTCCTATGGAAAAAGATGATCGAATCAAGCTTGGACGGATTCTTGTATCCGCAGTTCTGCTGGCTGCTGCGTTTTTCATGGATCAGCAGACCAATATCCCGCTGTGGGGAAAGCTCTGCATCTACCTTATCCCTTATTTCGTCGCAGGTTATGACGTTATTCTTGAATCTCTCGAAAACATCGTTCACAGTGTTACAGGCCGGAAACACGAGAAACGCTGCAGCTGCGGCTGCTGCGAAGAAGAGGAGAAAGAGTCTGCTGGAGTATTCGACGAAAATTTTCTCATGTTCATCGCCACGGTCGGCGCACTCTGCATCGGATTTCTTCCCGGTGCCGAACCGGAATTTTCCGAAGCTGTATTTGTTATGTTGTTCTTCCAGGTTGGTGAGCTGTTTGAAGAAATTGCGGAAGGCAAAAGCCGCGCGTCCATCACCGCACTTATGAACATCCGGCCGGACGCGGCGAATGTGGAACGTGATGGAACAATTACGGAAATTCCGCCGGATGAAATTGCGGTCGGAGAGGTGATTGTAATTCGTCCCGGAGAAAAAATCCCATTGGACGGAACGGTTCTTGAAGGAGCCTCCTCGGTTGACACGGTGGCCCTGACGGGAGAGAGCGTTCCGGCGTACGTAAATCCTGGAGATATGACCCTCTCCGGAA
>JBJFGC010000323.1:0-2518 GCA_051892315.1 Eubacteriales bacterium | reverse complement strand
TGGATGCCAGATATTCTGCCAGTGTTGTTCCGGCTGCATCGATCTCTTGTCCGTTAATTTTTATCATTTGATCCTCCTGCAAAACAAAAAACGGAAAGCTGCCAACCCGGTCGCTTTCCGCAACAAAATCCCGTATTTTCTCAGGCTTCCCTTCGTTGGCATTATCCAAATCAGGTTGATGGGTCGAAGTCTCTACCTTCCTCTCAGCCTGTCTGGGACGTCCGTCGGTCCCCCAAGCTCCCCGCTGTTCCTTTATTTTTTAATTATACACCTTGTTTTGAAATTTTTCAAGCCCCTTTTGCATTTTTCCGTGAATTTCCGCGGAATTTTTGGTGGAGGTGTCCTTTGGAATAGGAATGCGCTCTGGAAACAACATTTCCAGAGCGCACTTTCCTCCAAAAACTTACTTTTCCACCAATACATGGACCCCGTAAGGCTGTACCACCATGGTACCCTCGTGTTCTTCTCCGGTCAGAAGATCGACCATGGGAGAGGGAAGAACGATGGAAGCGGGGGCGCAGGCGGTTTCGCAGAGAATCAGACCTGCCGCGGAAGGCCCTTTGCGGGGGATGACACAAAGATTTCCGGTGACTTCAAACGGACGGATGGCCGCGTCGGAGAGGGCGGTTTTGAGAAGGCGTTTGCGGCCGGCTTCGTCGGTCAGAACACCGCAGAGAATGATTTCGCCCTTGCCGTAGGAGTAGCGCCCGATGACCACCTCACCGTTCAGCGCACTGTGACCGGACGTCACCGCTGCCAGCACATCGCCGCCCTTGAGATTGGTGTAGCATTCCGCCCACCGGCGACAGATCAGCTCTTCACCGTCGGACCACGCAGCCTTAAGAAGGCTTCCGTCGGTCGGAAGGTTGTAATCCTGACGAATGCCCAGCAGCTTTTCCAGCATTCCCATCGCGCGGTCGGTGTAGTGCGCGCCGATGGAATTGCGGATGTCCGTCATGGGTCCTGCAACCCAGACGCCGCCGTCCCGTACCCAGGCTTCTATTTTTTCCGCCATGCCGTCGTCTTCCAGCGTCATCTGAAGGGGTGAAAAGAGAACCTTGTACTTGTCCAGAGACGCGCGTGCGCCAATGACATCCGGGCACACCCCGAGACTCCGCAGAGAACGGTGAACCGCGCGTACTTCGGCGCTGTAGTCGTTGTGGTCCACAATCGGCTGCTGCTGGAACAGCTGCCAGCTCTTGGACGTATAGTGAATTGCCACCGACGCGTCCACTTTGGTGCTGCTTATGAAGTCCGACGCCTGTTCAAATTCCCGCGCTGTTTGCTGGATTTCGCCGAAAACATGCACCGGACGTCCTTCCGGCGTGAGAACCGAGCCGTGGACCAGCTCGTGGCCAGCCCAGTGCTGCCGCCAGAGCCAGTACATGTTGCTTTCTCCGCCCAGAGCAACCGGGAGCCAGGAATTGAGCCGGCAGTAGCCCTCCGGCTTCAGATGCTGCGAAATGGAAACCGAACCGTTCCAGGTTGTCGCTGTCTCGGTGTTCCAGAACGGACGGTCCCGCAGGGTACGAAGAAAGTCGAACCAGAAAATCTCGTCGGTCAGGTTCGACGGCTCGTTGTAGTGGTTGAACATGACGACGTCCAGCGTTTCGTTCATCTTTTCGTAGTCCATTCCGTTCAGCGGCATCATGTCCGTACCGATGGGCGCATCGGTGTACTGACGCAGAATTTCCGCCTGACGGTGGATGAAGGAAATGTCAGCATCGTAATGCGAAGCACACCATTCGTAACGAAGGTGCGGATTGTGCCACGCGTGTCCGTCCCCTGCCGGAATTTCGTCAAACCGGTCATAAGCCTGACTGAAAAGATTCAGGTTCCACTGACGGTTCAGCTCCGCAATGTTCCCGTACTTCTTTTCCAGGTCGCGGTGATACTTTGCGGTGCAGTATTCGCAGACGCAGCCCGTGCCCCAGGTATAAATTTCATTGTCCAGCTGCCAGCCGATGACGTTCCTGTCCCGGCCGAATTCCCGGCCCAGTGCGTGAACGATGGCGTCGCAGGCCTCCAGATAATGCGGATTGGACGAACAGCAGTGGCGGCGTCCGCCGTGGCTGCTGCGGGTACCGTTGTCGTTCAGGGAAAAGACGTCCGGATACTCACGGGAGAGCCAGATCGGCGGCGTAGCGGTGGGCGTTCCCATGACAACGGCAATTCCGGCTTCGCCCAGCGCGTCGACCACGCGGTGCAGCCAGGCAAAATCATATTCGCCGCGTACCGGTTCCATTTTACGCCAAGCAAATTCACCGATGCGCGCACAGGTGATGCCGGCTTCTTTCATTTTCTGAATGTCGTAGGGAATCTGGCTTTCGGCCCAGTCTTCGGGATAATACGCACATCCCAGGAAAGGTGTTTGAATCATATGGTTTACTCCTTTGGTTGATTTCAGCGTGAATTTCATGCGTTCAGGAAGAAACTTGTTTCCCGTCACGCATCCGGAAGCAGAGAACGGAAATTGCGGATACGTGAGAAGACAGAATAGTTGGCGTCATGGAAGTTG
>JBJFGC010000322.1:0-2522 GCA_051892315.1 Eubacteriales bacterium | reverse complement strand
CAATACGAAAACAGCTATTCCGCAAACTTCGGCAAATGTCAGTGCATAGCCGGAAAGATCGCCCGACATTCCCCCCAAGGATTGGAACGCACGGCGAAGGTGCAGCAAATAGCCTGCGATTACAGCAAGCGAGGCAAATCCGTATTTGCCCAGCAGAAGGAATCCGAGCGCCGTCACACAGACCAGTGTGACAGCAAAGACAACGATGTGAGACTTTTTCACGCCCTGACGATAGGTTCCCGCATATTCGCTGGTGCCGAGCGGACGCAGTACGGTCACACAAAGTCCGGCTATGGTGCGGGAAACGATGGGGATGAGTGTCAGGGTGAAGAGATTTGCCGTTTCTTTTACCGACGCGAACAGCGCAAACTGCGCCATGACAAGCAGAACACAGGCGATGACAGCGAAAGAACCGACATTCGGATCTTTTAGAATCCGGCGGCGCTCGTCCAAATCACGCCAGGATTTTACGGCATCGGTCACGTCCAGATAGCCGTCAAAATGAATTCCTCCGGTGACGAGAAACGGATAAGCGCACAGAATTGCCGCGCCAACCAGTACCGGAAGTTCCAGCCACCTTATTCCATACGCTGTCAGCGTCCACAAAAGGCCGATCCACGCGCCGACGACCGGCAGAAACAGCGTCATCAGCGGACGCGCTTCGTCATCCCATTTATGATACGGACATGGGATGGCGCAGAACATGGTCATGGACATCATACAGGCTCGAAAGTATTTTTTCATTCCGGTAAACCTCCTTTATGACAGATCATGTTTCCGGCGCACAGCTCAATCACTGTGTCGCAGACTCCGGCCAGCGCCTGATCCAAAGATGCCAGCGCAGCACGATAGTTTTCGGTAAACGAGTCATAACGAATGGCATCCGAATAGATGTAGTCGGTGACAAATACCGCGTTTTTGGCAGATGCCGCCAGCTTCAGAAGACCGGTACGGCATCGCTCCGCCGCTTTGGGATCCGCCTCCTGACAGTGTGTTTCCGGAAACATTTCGTTGAGCAGCAGAGCGGTGATGCTGTCCACAAGGAACGTGGCATCCGGTTCCGTGTTCTTCAGACACGAGGCAAGATCCCGTCCGATTTCCAGCGTTTCAAATCCCATTCCGGCACGATCTTCTATATGGCGGGTGATTCTGCTGCGATCTTCCTCGTCGTACGGAATCATAGTCGCTACATAATACCGCTTTCCGCTGCCGGACAGCTTCCGTGCAATCTCCTGTGCAAATCCGGACTTGCCGTTCTTACAGCCGCCCGAAATCAAAACATTCATATCAATATCCCCTTACCGTGAAGGAATCGGCGGCGCGGATCGGCGCGAGATAATCGTCATTGATCGCCGCTTCTGAGAAGGTCGCCATATCGTTGAGGATCGTACAGGCCGCGTCCAGCATCATCATGGCAAGCGGACAGCCGCTTCCTTCCCCCAGCCGCATTCCGAGATCAAACAGCGGCTTCATCTCCAATTCTTTCATTACCAGATTGTAACCGATCTCAAAGGACGCATGGGACGGAATCAGATAATGCCGCACCTTTGGACAAAGCCGAACCGCACACAGCGCGGCGACAGCGGAAATCAATCCATCGATCACGGCCGGAATACGGTTCGAGGCTGCACCGAGAAATGCCCCGGTCATGGCAGCAATGTCCAAACCGCCGACCTTTGCAATCACATCGAGGATATCATCGGGATTCGGACGGTTGACCGCCAATGCGGTTTCGATAACAGCAAGCTTTTTCGCATAGCTTTCCTCGGTAATCCCACCGCCGCGTCCGGTTGCTGCGCGAACCGGCGCTCCGGTGAGCACGGTGATGATCGCCGACGATGTGGTCGTATTGCCGATTCCCATTTCCCCGATGCCGACGACGTCCGCTTCGCCTGCCGCCGCAAGCTCCGTGCCGGTCAGAATCGCCCGTACTGCCTGTTCCCGTGTCATGGCAGCCGTTTGGGTGATGTTCTGTGTGCCAAAGGCGATCTTGCGCGGGATTACGTCCGGTTCGTTGATCTCGGCATTGACGCCAACATCGCAGACGCGCAGACGGCACCCGAAGCGTTTTGCAAGAACAGCCGCTCCGGTTTTGCCGCGCACCAGATTGATGGTCTGCGCCAGTGTGACCGACTGGGGAGCGCTGGACACGCCTTCCTCCACCACGCCATTGTCCGCACAGAAAACGAGCAGTTCACGCTTATCCATATGATTATGCAATTTTCCTGTGATTCCGGCAAGCTGAATGGACAAGGCTTCCAGGCGTCCAAGGCTTCCGGGCGGCTTTGCCAGTTCAGCCTGCCGGCGTTCCGCTTCCGTCATAGCATTTCGGTCGGGAACACCTACCGACTGAATCAGCGTCTTCAAGCTTTCTTCGTCATCCTTCATTTTTCATCCCTCGATTCTTTTGCTTTTTCTTCGGCCGTTTCTGCTGATTTCACAAAAAGGGAATCCAGGGATACATGATTTCATTGGACAACGGGTCAGTATCCGGAAAAAGAAAAGCGCTTTTCATTGATCCA
>JBJFGC010000321.1:0-2522 GCA_051892315.1 Eubacteriales bacterium | reverse complement strand
AACTCCTGTAATTCTTAGACAAAACGGTGAATAATTATGAAACTTATGTATGATTTGCCGGAAACCGACAAGGCTGCGTTTGACGCAGCCGCCTCCGGTGAAAAAGTAATGTACGTTATTCCCTTCAACATCCTTGAGGATAAGTTTGTAAACGGCTGGACGTGCGTGACCGAGCGGAAAATCTATTGCATTCTGGACGGAAAGGTGCTCAGCACCTTCGATCTGGCGCATTGTACGGTTTTTTCGACCGAGGTACTCTACGGAAACTGTGCATTCTACGCAGTGATTGACGGGATCACCACCCTCATCTGCCGTTTCCTCAGCGGGCGCAACCTGCCGCGTTATTCTGTGCTGGTTCACGCGTGCGAAGATCTTGCTGAAAAGTGCCGTCAGAAGGCGGATCCCGGCGATCCGGTCGTCAACAACGAAGCGGAACGTTTCTGTCCGAAGTGCGGACGCCCGTTCATCCACGGCACAAAGCTCTGCCCGTTCTGCCGGAACCAAAAAGAGGTATACCTCAAGTTGTGGGGATTGACCAAGGGTCTTCGTCTGATGCTTTTCTTCCCGCTGTTTGTGTCGGCCATCTCGCTGATTATTCAGTTTGTCCTTCCGGCCATTCAGAAGGTCGCCGTAAACGATTATCTGACCAACGAATCCATTCGTCCGGTCGATTCGCTCATGGACCCGAACCTGCACGCCTTTGTTGCCATCTTCATTGCCATCATTGCCATTGACCTTGTTTCCCGTATTCTCGGCGTGCTCCAGAGCAGAGTTTCCGCGATTTCCGGTAACAAGTTCACGCTGATGATGCGTACCCTCCTCTACGAAAAGATCTCCACGCTGTCCATTTCGTCCATTTCACGCAAATCCACCGGTGACCTGATGGGCCGTATTACCGGCGACGTCAACGCGGTTCAGTCCTTTGTAACCGGTCAGCTTCCGAGCATTTTCTCGCAGGGTGCCTCCTTCGTCTTCGCTTTGATTTTCCTCCTCATCCTGAATCCGATGATGAGCCTGTTCGTTTTCGTTCCGATTCCGCTGGTTGTCTACCTTGTTGCGAAATTCTGGTCCGTCATGCAAAGACGGAACGTCAAAAACTGGGTTCTTGGCCACCATGTGAATCTGTTCCTGCAGGATACGCTCAACGGCATCCGTGTGGTCAAGGCATTCGGAAACGAAGAACGCGAAATCAAGTCCTTCCATAAGCGTACCGACCGTTCCGCACAGTATTCCGAAGAAAACTCCAAGCTGTACGACACCATTTTCCCGCTCCTCGGCTTTGCGGTCCGTCTCGGCAGCTATCTGATTCTCTTCTATGGAAACTACCTCCTGTTCACCGGTGCAATGAACTACGGTGATCTCCACCAGTTCAATTCCTACGCGAACATCATCTACGGCCCGCTGCTTTGGATCACCTTCATTCCCCGTAACATTTCCGCCTTTCTCACCTCGTTGGGCAAGGTTCTCGAAATCCTTGAAGAGGAACCGGAAGTATCCGATATTGGCCTTCCGATTGATATTTCCATCGAGGGCGATGTCAGCTTCCGCAACGTAACCTTCGGTTACGACAGCTACAATCCGGTTCTGGAAAACATCACGCTTGACATCAAAAAGGGTGAAATGATCGGCATTGTCGGACACTCAGGTTCAGGGAAAACAACGCTGATTAACCTTCTCATGCGTCTGTACGACGTCACAGAAGGGGAGATTCTGATTGACGACGTCAACATTAAGGACATCTCCCAGAATGCGCTGCGTTCCCAGATCGGTGTTGTTTTACAGGAAACACATCTGTTCTCCGGCTCCATACGCGACAACATCAAATATGCAAAGCCGCTGGCCTCCGACGAGGAAGTCGTGGCCGCCGCCAAGCTGGCCAACGCGCATGACTTTATCGTCAACCTGCCTGAGGGCTACAACACCATCGTGGGTGAGAAGGGGTATTCCCTTTCCGGCGGTGAACGTCAGCGTGTCGCCATCGCCCGCGCCCTCATCCACAACCCGAAGATTCTGATTCTTGATGAAGCAACCGCTGCTCTGGACACCGAAACTGAAAAATTGATTCAGGACGCCATCAACAAGCTCACCAAGGACCGTACGACCTTCGCCATTGCGCACCGTCTTTCCACGCTCCGCAACGCTGACCGTCTGATCGTTCTCGACAAGGGTCACCTCGTCGAATTCGGTACTCACCAGGAGCTGCTCGAACAAAAGGGCTTCTACTGGCGTCTCGTCATGGCACAGCGTCAGGATTCCGGTATGCTCAAGAAAGCCAACGCCGAAATCGCAGCAAAGAAAAAGCAGACGGTTTCTGTGTGAAAGAAAAAATATTTTTACAGGAATTGGAGTTCTCTGGGGCTTTGCCTCAGAGAACTCCTTTGCATAAACCCACGAAATTTCAAAATAACGCTTGACAAAACGGAGATATGGTGATATTATAAAGAAGAATGTGATGATGGAAAAAAAGCGGAAAAGTAGCTGACGAGGTCTATGGAACTAAGACGGTACTACGGAAAACTTCC